>JAPDJZ010000129.1 GCA_029258815.1 archaeon | reverse complement strand
AGGGTTGGGGAACTCATGGCGGGCATAAGCGGAGACATAAGGGACGGAGGATTCAGAGTGGTCGGGTTCGACTACAGCTTAGAACGGGACGCCTACGTCATGTTCTTCGAGCTGTTCAGGAAGGTAAACCGGCAGGTCGAAGTCAGGGACGTCCACCCGCTCATCATGGAGCTCCGGATGGTGAAGGACGAACATGAAATAGAGCTCATAAAGAGGGCTTCGGAGCTCTGCTCCAGGGGCATGGAAGCCGCCCTGGACGCCGTGGAGCCAGGCGTCTCGGAGCTCGAGGTGGCGGCAGAGGTTTACCACACCCTGATGAAGGCTGGCTCCAGGCATCCACTCGTCTACGTGGACGCAGGTCCATCCGTGAGGATACACGCGGAACCCCTGCCGGACGTGAGGGTCAGGAGGGGCTATCCCGTGACGGTGGTCGTGGCCGCAGACTACGGGGGCTACTACGCGGACATGACGAGGACGGTCTTCGTCGGCCCGCCGTCTGAAGACGCGAAGAAAGCCTTCGACGTGTTCATGGAGGCCCACTCCCTCGCCGAGGACGGGTTGAAGCCTGGAGCGACCCTGGCAAACGTCCAGAAGGACTTGGAAAGGCTCTTCCACGAGAAGGGCTATGGATCGAACATGGTCATCGGATTCGCCCACGGAGTCGGCCTGCTCGTCGAGGAGGACCCGATAACGACCATAGTCCCACCCCACAGAAGATACCAGGTCAAGAGGGGCATGGTGCTGGCGTCCCTGCACGCACCCCTAACCCTGCCAGGGACGGGCGTGATAAAGGTGGAAGACACGTACGTCATCGAGGAAGACGGAGCCAAGAGACTGACCGAGTACGAGTACGAATTGGCCATGTAAAACGTTTATAGTATTTTATCAATTTTCCTTATAAGTTTAGACTTTCGGCTGGTTCTTGGGCATGTTATTTTTAATATCCCAACAGCAATATTTTTGGCAAACCTTATTTTTCTTACTGGACTAATTGTCCCTGTTATAGTTTTTGTTATTTGCCATATTCCTTCCATTCTTGT
>JAPDJZ010000045.1 GCA_029258815.1 archaeon | reverse complement strand
GCGGTCATACCCGTTATGCGAAGAAGATCTACGCGAGAAGGAGGTCATCGATAAGCTGGCCGAGCGAGGAAGCTTGAGATTATCCATACATTCTCCTATCGAGCGAGAGAAGCCTCTTGAGCGCAGCATTCTTCTCCTCTCTTCCTATCTCCGCCTCCTCCAAGACCTGCTGCATGAAGGAGATCGCCTGATCATAGGTTCTCTTGGATACGGGATAGGGGACGCCGTCTTTCCCGCCCACCGCGAAGGTGAACTTCACGGGATCGAGCGCCAGGAGCCTCTGGTCTAGGGAGTTCCTGTCGCTGGGGTGGAACATCAGGGCGGCGTCGAACTGCTCGAACACTCCGGCCTCGGCCATTATGGCCTTGCCACCTATGTTCTCCTCACCAGGAGTCCCGACGACGGCCACGGATCCATCCAGCTCGTTAATCACGGACGCCGCCGCCAAGCCAGCCCCCACACTCGCTGCGGCTATCAGGTTGTGACCGCATGCATGTCCTATCTCGGGTAAAGCGTCGTATTCGGCCAGAAAGGCCACGCAGGGCCTCTCTGCTCTGCCGACAGCCTTGGCCACGAAGGCCGTCTGTAGGCCTGCCACGCCCGTTTTAACGTCAAACCCGTGTTCACTTAGGATTTCCACAATCTTTTGGCACGATATCCTTTCTTCACCACCAATTTCGGGGTTTTTGTGTAAAAAGAGGGCCAGTTCCCAGAGGGCGTCCTCAAGCTCATCGACCCGGCTGACGACTGAGTCTTGCATTCGTTTTAGATAGTCACTCAAGCCACTCATTTATGCGACCCTATTTCATTTTGCGCTCGGAGTTTAGCTTTATTTAGTTCCCTTGGAGACCCCGCCCAGCCCAAGGTGTGTAGTATGAAGAGGTATGCGGTCCTTCTCCTACTGTCACTGATTCTCCTGCCCGCCCTGCCACTATCCACGGAGGCCGAGGAGTTTGAGCTCAGGTTTGAACTCATGGTGCTTAGCTGGGACGATTGGTCCGTTCACACGGGCGAAGTGCTGGCGCAGCAGCTTGAGAAGGTTGGGATCAAGCTCGAAGTCACACCTCTGGA
>JAPDJZ010000087.1 GCA_029258815.1 archaeon | reverse complement strand
CTCATATCTCTAACCATGTATCTTTGGGCCATCGGATGTTTTGGATCAACCCATTGAGGCCAATCTATTATCAGGATCTTCTGCTCAGGCGTGATCAAGATGTTATATACGCTTAGATCGCTGTGAACAACTCCCGCCTCATAAGCCAGCTTCAGATTCCTGATTATCTCACATAACACTTTAACGGGATTCTCGATATATGGGGTCGATGAGATCTCTATCCCATAAAATATCTCGGTCACTACCACATGCCTATTCCTCGCAACGGGCTTTGGGACGGCGACGCCCCTTGGATGGAGGATTCTTAAAGCTTGATACTCTCTGGCGGCTGCTTTCATCGATGCTAACATGTAGGTGTGGGCGGTCATTAAGGCTGTCCGATGCTTCTCATATCCCCTAAAGCTCGTCCTCCCTATCCTAAAGAACTTCACGGCCAATCTCACACCACTCGGCGAGAGGGCATCGTAGACATCCGCCTCCTTTCCAACCCCAATCGGCTTTCCGAAGCTCTCGATCACGTTCTTATCTACAAGCGCCTTTAGGGCGAGTAGATCCATTCCATAGTAGTTTAGCGCGTAGCCCCTCGCCACACCTCTCGGAGCCCAGATGAGCCTATATTCATGTAGCTTCCTCAAAAGTTTCTCAACCCTCCACCCGAATCCTGTGATTCTGCCGATGATCTCTACTGGAACCACCTCCCTGGTCTGGAGATTCATCTCTATCGCCCTAAGCACCTTGAAGTGGTCTTCGTCGAGTTTCCCGAAGATGTTTTTGACATAGTATTCTAGGGACAACTCTTCATGCCTTCCTCAAAACTATCTTCACCGGCTCACCCTCTATCATCCAATCCTTAGCATATCCCTTTGCCTCGCCTCTTCCAACAATTATCTTCAGCTCCTTGGATCTCGTCTCCTCCTTGATGAACTCTCTCATCGTTTCGAGTAGCTTCGCCTTCTCCTCATCTTCGAGCATGATCTCCGAGTCTATGTAGTCTGAGACCATCAAATCCATCTCCTTCCTCATTATCTGAATCCTCCTGATAACCTCCTTTGCGAGCGATTGGGCGACTATCTCCTTGGTCTCGGTCAGATCCAAGTATATCTCCGCGAATCTCCCCCTCTCTCCCGCCAAGTTCTCCGGAAGCCTCTCTTCGAAGGCC
>JAPDJZ010000141.1 GCA_029258815.1 archaeon | reverse complement strand
GCACACGTGTGCATGTGCATGCACATGCACACCAACAAGAAAAACCCTGACGCGGCAATAACAATGTGGAAACATGCCCGCCCCACTAGGGCTGGCGAGGGTAGCCCGCAAGCTAAAGCCTGCGGCGACGCGGGAGATAATGCTGCCCCGCCTAGTAGCACAGGCCCCGCCAACGCCGCGGGCAATAGAAGCCGCCAACCGCGCCGGAGTAAAGGCGCTAATAGTCGAGTACCACCAGCTCCCCCGCCTAAGCGGAGACCCCCACGAAGAACTCGGCTTCCACGGAACCCTAATACTCTCCGCAGTAATGCCGGACGAGCTGCTGACGCGGAGGGAAACCTTCACCCGCTTCGTAGAAACCGCCAACCTCGGCTTCGACGCCGCAGTAGGCTGGGACATGCCCGTAGAAGTAGACATACCCGAGGAGGAGCAAAGGAGAAACCTAGAGCGGTGCCTGGAGATGACCGCCGAGCTCGCTGCGCGGCTGGAAATCCCAGTAATACCGCTCAGCAAGGGAGCCACGCCCCAGCAGGCAGACCAGTACACCGCGGCTCTGGCAGAGCTAGGGTTCAAGCAGGCAGCCCTACACGCTACAGAGTACCTCGTCGCCTACAGGTGGGACCCCCAGGCCCGCAGGCTGCTGCACGCGCACCTAGAACTACTAAACAGCCGCTTCAAGCGGGTACTAGTTATAGGCGCCCTGTCGCCCACAGCCTACAGGATAGTCAGGCGGTACGACCGCGCCAGAAACAGCTACGCCGGCGCCGCCTGGCTAATAGACGCCCAGCGCGGGAGGGCGTACGCGGGATGGAGGAAGGTGAACCTCAAGAGGAAGACGCTCTCGCTTCCGGGCGCGCGGCTGGAGCACCCCAGAGACGAGGCGGCGATCATGGTGCACAACCTAGACCACGCGCTGCGCATAGTTCACAACCAGCTCCAGGATATCTACGCGGGGCTCTGGGACCCGGATGCCGTGCTCCCCGGGAGAACGGTGATAGCCGGCGACCTGCACGCGGGCACCAGGGGTGCAATGGTCGAAGAGTTCCTCCAGACGCTGAGGAGCGAGCACCCGGACAACGTAGTCCTAATGGACGACATATTCGACCTAGCCACGGGCAGCCAGATACACCTCGACGCCGTAAAAATATTCGGCGAACTA
>JAPDJZ010000054.1 GCA_029258815.1 archaeon | reverse complement strand
CGTGGGGTTCCCCACCACCAACGCCGACTCGTACACCCCGTCCCCACTATGCCGGAAAGGCCAGTAAAGGGAGGCGAGGCTGGGGGCGTAGCTTATGGAATAACGTTCGATGAGATACTGGCCACCCCATAGTTCCTGTTTCTCCTCACATCCGGGACAGCGGAATAGAGCCCCGAAGGGGACGTAAAACAGCACGTCCGAGGGGGCGATCACCAGATGCGATGCCGTCTGGATGTATTCCTCCACAGGTGCGATGAGCAGATCGTAAAGCTCCTTCCCCAATGCCCGCGCTCGAAGCACCCTTGTGGCCTCTTCTTCGGGGGAAGGGGCTGTGTTCAGCTCATTTCGGAACTCCCTCACCCTGTTCACAAGTTCCGCCCTTGAGACCGGGATCACACTTGCGGTTTGGATCCCATCCCGGGTGATCACCCAAAGGATCGTCTCCTCTTCGGCCACGAAGTACTCGAGGACCACCTCCCCTTCCCCAAGCTCCCCCTCTACCGCCTCGCTGTAGGAGGAGATCCTCTGGGGATCTACGGTGAGGGTGTTGGAAAGGACGGGGTTATCTTCCGCAAGCTTGGCGATATAGTTCTTTAGCTCCTTTTGCGCTCTCTGGGCCGCTCGGGCGAGGCCCGAACGCTCTCCTTGGGACCTTACCCCCGGTACCTCCATGCTCTGAGCGACGCTCAGCTGGCGCAGGGGCCGGCTTGCCGTCTGGAGCCGGGCGGGCATGATCTCGGGCCTCCATACCAGCGCCGTCTCCATCATGTCCACCAGGGTCCTGGCTTTTGCCCGCTCGGCGTAGAAGGCCGCCTCCCCTGGCTTCCTCAGCTCCACCAGGGTGGGGACGAGGCGGCGGTAGACGAAGTACTTGTTTCCCATGAAGCCGGTCTTGAATTCGGCCCGGGCAAGATGGCCTCGCATCCACTCGATGGCCTCCACCGCCTGCTTCCAGGCCTGGGCCGCTTGCTGGAGATCACCCAGGGCCCGGTGGGAGTAGCCCAGGCCGTTGTACAGCCGCCATAGCGTTTCCGGTGCTCCAGTAGGATAGCCTTCCTCGGCGGCGATCTCCTGCACCACTTGGAGACACTCTTGGTAATACTCGATGGCCCGCTGGTAGTCCCCAAGGGCACAGTAGCAGTTGCCGAGGTCATTGAGGCTATTTGCCTCGCCCCGCCGGTCCCCGATCTCACGGGAGATGGCCAGGGACTGCTCGTAGTGATCGATCGCCCTCCGGTAGTCCC
>JAPDJZ010000096.1 GCA_029258815.1 archaeon | reverse complement strand
CGGCCATGAAGGGAAGGCCGGGGAAGGCGGTTCTCCCGACGTTCCTGCCGTGCGGATACCAAGACGAGTAATCGTGCCAGCTGAAGAAATCCACGAACCCCTTCCAGCCCCTTTCGATTATGTAGTTCAGCTCCTTGAACTGCATCCAGGGATCGAACTCCATTAGGTAAACTCCCCATCTCAGGGGCAGGATCCTGATCGCGAAGCCTAGGAGGATTATCGACGTTAGGAGGAAGGCTTCGACGACCCCTCGCCTACCTCGAAGGATCTTGAGGGGCTTGCTCTCGAAGATCTTAGCCATCAACTCCCCGCTCACCAGCCGTATCTTAATCTATGCGCCTCACCCCATCCTAAAAACCTTGAATACGCTTAAACCTTTAAGCCATAGCCCTCTCCGGAGCAGTGGACGCAGCCCTTCACCCGCCTTATGAAGGACTTGCAGAGAAAGCATTCTGGGAAAGGGACTTTCTCGCCTCTGAGGGGGCATTCGACGTACTCCCTCCTATCGAGAAGCCTTCTACCCGGGATCCCCCTAAGCGCCTCCGAAACCTCCCTCGGTATCTTAAGGGGCTTCTTCGCTCTCCGAACCATCACGACGTGCTTCGCCTCCCTAGCCATGGCTCTCACGCTATGGATCGCCACTTATCGTTTAAAACTGTATGGGTGAAGAATCTTTTTAGGGATGCTCGCGCTTAAGCGAGGCTAGATGAGCGAGGCGGAGGATCTTCAGGGAAGGTTTCCGATAGTCGTGGATGGGAAGACCGGCGCTCTGCTTTGGAGAGACCTCAGAACGCTCAAGCTACAATACCTGATACCGGTCTCTAGAATTAAGAAGTTCCTCGAGGGGTTAAGCAAGGGCTCCCTCTACGGGACCAGATGCCCCAGCTGCGGGGCTAAGTATTTTCCTCCTAGGGTGGAGTGCTCGCGATGCGGGGCGGCGGATCTAGACTGGGTTAAGGTGAGCTCGGAGGGGAGGCTTCTAGCCTATACGATCGTCAACGTTAAGCCGGAGAGCTATCAATCGCATCAAGACTACCCGGTGGGGATCGCGGAGATGGACGACGGCTTCAGGGTTCTCGCCTGGATTAAATGCGATGACCCGAGGAAGCTTAGATGCGGTATGAGGGTTGGGGTCGAGTTTTTGAAAAGGGATGAGGATGGGCTGACGACTTACTATCTAAAGCCTCTGGATGATTAGCCGTTCACCCTCTTCTAGAGCTCGAGACTATCGATAGGACGTCTCTATCCTTT
>JAPDJZ010000024.1 GCA_029258815.1 archaeon | reverse complement strand
TCCTCGGACCCGTGGCTCGCGGACTACGACCTCATAGTCGCCACGAACGAGAAGGCCGATAGCCTGCTGAGGCATAACGCCCCATGGATCGAGGACCTAAGCCTAGTAGTCTTGGATGAACTCCACCTTCTAGGAGATCCGGATCGCGGGCCGACCCTAGAGATGGTCGTGGCGAAGCTCAGGCGGAGGGTTCCCAAGGCTCAGCTAGTGGGGTTGAGCGCGACGATAAGCAACGCCGAGGAGGTCGCGCGGTGGCTTAAGGCCGAGGCCGTGATCTCCGAGTGGAGGCCCGTTCCGCTTAGGGAGGGCGTCCTTTATGGGAGGAGGGTGGAGTTCGCGGACGGCGGCGTATGGGAGCTTAATCCTATTCACGAGAACGTTATGGTCAACGCCGTTCTGAACGTGGTCGCCGACGGCGGGCAGGCTCTCGTCTTCGCCATGACGAGGAGCAGGGCGGAATCCTACGCGGCTAAGATCGCTAAAGCCCTTAGCGAGAGGATGGAGCTCGTAAACTTCGACGACCAGAGAAGGCTAGAGGAATACGCCTCCAAGATATTTGAGATCGATAGAAGCGGCTTCTCCGAGAAGCTCGCCCAGCTCGTGGCCCGGGGGGCGGCATTCCACCACGCGGGGCTCTCCTACGCCCATAGGGCTTTGATAGAGGAGGCTTTCAGATCTAGGGTCTTGAAGGCCGTCGTCGCGACCCCGACCCTCGCCGCAGGCGTAAACCTTCCGGCTAGGCTTGTCTTGATAACGGGGGTTAGGCGCTATCAGCCCGGCTACGGATACCAGATCATCCCGGTTCTGGAGTATAAGCAGTTCTGCGGAAGGGCTGGAAGGCCGGGCTTCGACGAGATAGGATACTCCGCGATAATCGTTAGGCGAAGAGATGAGAAGGAGTATATCCTGAGGAGATATATTCTCGGCCAGCCCGAGAGGATTAGGAGCCAGCTGGCGTCCGAGAAGCATCTAAGAACCCACGTCCTCGCATTAACAGCCTCTGAGGAGGTCGATAGCCTTCAAAGCCTGCGCAAGTTCTTCGAGGAGACCTTCCTAGCCCAGATCTACGGAGCATACGTCATCGAGGGGCTCATATCCGACGTTCTAGAGTTTCTTAGATCGGCGGACTTCATCGAAGCGTATGATGGAAGGCTCGCCGCGACGCCCCTAGGAAGGAGGGTTTCCCAGCTCTACATCGACCCGCTTACAGCCGTTAAGCTTCTCGAGATCTACCGGGAGGCTGAGAAAGCCTCGACCTTCGGACTCCTACACTCGATAGCCTTAACGCCCGATGTCCCGAAGATTCCCATGAGAAGATTCTCCCAGAAGCTTCTCGAAGAGGAGATCGAGCGGAGGCTGGACGGG
>JAPDJZ010000123.1 GCA_029258815.1 archaeon | reverse complement strand
TACTCATCCTAACTTTATTGATGATCTCCACAATCTACTTCATGAATGATGTTCGCGCCCAACCTACATGGAACTTCAAAGCCTACTTCCTCCCCTCAGACTTCTACATGGGCGAGTGGGGAACACTACAGGCAAATATCACGAACTATGACTGCACTCAGCGGATAAGCTGGGATGGACACTTCGATGAGATCTTGAGAGACGATCTTGTGGCGATCGAGCAAAGGGCTGAAGACATGAAAAACATGAGTCTGATAAGAGGCTATTCTATCGATATTAAGAGGTCTTGGGGATATGGAGGGGCGATCTACCATGAAGCAGACGTGCATCTATATGGAGTATGCTCGGGCAGATCTATCAAAATACTCTGGGTTAGGTTTTGGTTCGACTGGTCGAGGTATGGGGGTAGAGAGGCCGCGGGATTCGAGGCTCAAGTGAATAGAGTCTTAAAAGCATATGATCCAGTCCAATACGTCTTGAATGGTGCGTCTCCCGAATCCAGCGTAATAGTTTCGGCGAGGATATTCATACCCGAATGGATAGAGCCAGATGAACGGCTTAAGAGACCATACCTCGACATAAGGGTGGATTACCCCGGATGGATCGAATACACTCTCGAGAAGTTTCCGGTTGAGGGGCCATTCGAGATCCAGCCTTATAGATCGTTCAACCTGACGATAACAGACTTCGACGGCGTCCACAAACTGGGTGGAGCGAGGGTCGTGATCAGGCAATTAATCCACTACTATAGGGTCAGAGAATATATGACCCCTGAGAATGGGACGATAAGGATATGGAGGCTTCTTGAGGGAAGATATGATCTTAGGATCTACTGGAATAGCAGCTATAGGCAGGAGCATGACTCCATCTATGTTGGGCAGCCGACAGCCTACGACCTCGCATCATCGGGAACCGTTAAGACAAATCTATTCAACATAAGGATAAACCCGCTTGATAGAAGAGATAGAGCTCTGAAGGGAGCGAAGGTGGTCTTCGATGGATTCGAGAAGTCTGCGGAGAATGGCACCGCGATCTATGAACTCGTCCCAGAGGGAAACCACACCGCGCAGATATATTGGAAGGGCGTGAAGGTCTTCGATGAATGGCTCTGGGTCGGCTACCATCCAACAATACAACCCGTAGTGACCAGCCAAGCAGAAATCTACAACCTAGAACTCCCAGTCGACGACCTAATAGTTCAAGCAACCGATACGGGTGGTGGGTCTGTGGGAGCGAACTACGCGGTCATGGGTCTAAGCCCTGAATTAAACTTCAAAGACATCTATAGCAGGAATGGAACCTTGATCATAAGGCAGCTCCCGATAGCACGGTATCACGTTAAGGCCGTGAACTGCTCGAACCTGTTTAAGAGATGCGTTGAGGCGGAGGGAGATTATGAGCCGGGGAGAAAGTCAAGGCTGATACTCCCAATCCATTCAAT
>JAPDJZ010000092.1 GCA_029258815.1 archaeon | reverse complement strand
TCGCGCTTCGCGGCCTCCCCGATCCCAGCGGTGAAGGCGTCCACTATCGCGAACTCCCCGGCCTTCTCATACTCCGTTACATCCCATCCGAACTGGGACATGGAGATCCTGATCTGAACCGGGTGCTCCTCGAGCGCGACCAGTATCCCATGCTCGCCCCGCTTCAACCCGTTATAGAGGTACTGGTATCCGAAGATGGACTTGCCCGTGCCCGGGCCTCCGGCGAGCAGGACGACGTTCCTCCTCGGAATCCCCCCATTTAGGATGTCGTCGAAACCCGGAATCCCGGTAACGACTCTCTCCATAAGCTCTCGCTACATTCCTGCGCGTAGGCGTATAAAGAGGTTTCCGAGTTTCGCTGCGCGACCGCCCTCTTGGAGGAATCTATCCGCCTTGGCGCGTAGAATCATCGGCTTAATCCCGCTTCGCGGCCGACCGCCGGAGGATCCCAGCTGCCGGGAGAGATAGCCCTTGTAGATTTCATCGCTGGCTAGCATTCTTCTAACCGTTTCCGGGTCGCGGAGCCTGACGAGCTTATCGACGTAGATCCGCTTGGACGGGAAGTCCCCCCTCCTCCTAGCCTCGACGGACACGAGCTTCGCGGCCTCGAGCTGGCCGAGGGCTTCCTCGAGGAGCTTCTCGCTAGGCATGTAGTCGATCGAGTATCCGCGTATCTTTAGGATGTCCGGGAGGAGCTCGCTCATCCAGGATACGCCGTTGAAGACGGCCAGCGCCCTGAGGACGTCGGCCTTCAGCTTGCTAAGCTCGTCGCCGCCTTCTAGGATTTCCTCGATGACGGGCTTCGAGCTCATCCCATGATTGAGCGGGCTAGGCCCGGCTATAAGGGTTGGGATCCTTCCCGGAGCCCGAGGTCAAGCTTAATATCCTCACAGCTTCATCGCTAAATCCGGATTAGGCTGCTTCGCGTGGGGGTTGAAGCCGCCTTGAAGCCTTGGATCGTTCTCCTCGGCTTGGCCCTCGCGCTGATGGGCTCGATGGCGCTGATCATGCTCGGCTTGGGCGGAGGCGGCGGCTCCCGGATAACAGCCTCGATAATCGATGCTCGCGGAGAGTGCGGCCTCGGGGAGCGGAAGCTCTGGCTCATCGGGGTTGAGGATGGCTACGCGCTGCTCGGCTACAGCGAGCCGGCTTCAAACCCCTGCTACAGGCACTTCGTTGAAAGCGTTAGGATACTCTCAGCGAGCCCGCTGGTGATAGAGGTGAAGCTCGGCCGAAGAAGCTCGCCGGAGCTATGCGCCGCCTGCTTGGGGACGATAGTTACCGAGCTTAGGGTCGGGCCCGTGAAGCCGGGCGAGACGACGATAATCGTGAACGGGCTCAGCGTGAAAGTTTAGAAAGGTTTTTCAGCCCTAGCTCAGCCTGCTATGGGGAGATCGATGAGGATTAGGGCGCCCGCGACCTCAGCGAACCTAGGAGCCGGCTTCGACGTATTCGGCCTAGCCTTGAGGGAGCCGTTCGACGTGCTCGAGGCCGAGCTAATTCCCGAGAGGGCCGTTAGGATTAGGCTCGTGGACGGATACCCGATCCCGCTTAAGCCC
>JAPDJZ010000163.1 GCA_029258815.1 archaeon | reverse complement strand
TCTACTTCCACGCCCAGGACGTGCGCTACCAGAAATTCTGGCTAAACGCGGAGATCTCCCTCCCCGGCGGCGAGGATAATTACCTCCGCCTGAGCGTTGACCATTGGGCCAGTATCGACGATTACTTCTCCAGCGACGTCTCGATGTTCGGCCCTTGGCCTTGCGCGGTGTGGTGGGAGGAGCTCCTGCCCTGGGACGAGAAGGAAGAGATTTATGAGGGGGAAACCCTATGCGTCCAGGGGCCCGTGATCAGCTATTGGCCTCCTACTCCTACCAATTCTCTAACGTTGAATGTGGGTGCCCCATATAACAATCCGCGTTTCGTGGTCTACATCACCGGTGACGCGTTCGATGCCATGGTCGCTAAGTACGGCCCGAATTTCTGGGTGGATCTCGTAGGCGAGACCATCTGCGCCTGCGGGGAGATCGTCACTTATGGAGGCAACCCCGAGATAGCGTTTTACGATGCCGATGACATCGAGAACTTCCACGTAGGTGAGTGCTGTGCTGCCTGGCGTGGGCGTGGGTCCCCTCATGATATACCGGGGCAAGATAAAGCTCGATCCTATAACCCTAACTGTGGACTTCTTCGACTGTTGTGAGGGGATCGCCTTCAAGAAGTTGGAGCTCGAACTGGGCGATATGGTGGGGTGCTGTGGGTTCCTTTGGAACGCCGGCCTCAGCTTCACTAAGTGCCACGGGTTTGAAGAACTGCGCATAGGGTTCGAGGATCTGTTCCTCCTCTGTTGCGATGTCTCCTTCGAGGCCGAGGTGGTGTTCACCGCGGATGGGAAGTCCGTCTCCATCAAGCCCGTATGGGAAGGGTTCGTGACCGGATGCCTCGAGGTGTACGGTGACGTCCAGTGGGCGGACAATATCCTCGGCGGCTTCGAACTCTACGGATTCGCCATCGAGTGCGACTTCGACTCCGTCATCGTCCGCAGCATCACCGCCTTCAATCCCGACAAGGTGGAAGATCTCACCGATGTTACTTTCTACACCGACGAGTGGGAGTACCTGGGCATAGAGTACACCACAGCCGGCTGCTGTGACGGCGAACTCACCTTCACCAGCGAGCTTTGGTTCGGCGACGAGGGTCTCCTCTTCGACCTCCAACGCGTCCGGTTCGAACTGGAAGCCCCGATCTATGAAGGCTTCACCGCCATCGTAAAAGGGCAGTGGGACTTCTCGGATCCCTTGCCCTTGGATTGGTTCAACATCGGCCTGAAGATCGAGTTTTGATCGTAATCGAAACAGAAAGCAACGCGGCGGGTCATACGGCCCGCCGCGTCTATCCTAAGGCAAAGGGTTGAGCCTTTGACTCCGGCACTTTCTGGAACCACACGCTCTCAGGTCCCGTACCGTGCAGATGTTCACCACGTCTGCATCTTCGCCTTCAAGTTCACCCTTCGGAGTTTCGAGGATGAACGGAAGTCCCCGCAGTGCTGGATGGTTCACCACAAGCCTCATCCCCTCGAGGCCGATCTCCCCCCGGCCGATGTGGGCGTGGCGGTCCCTGTTGGAGCCGAAGGGGTAGGCGGAGTCGTTCAGGTGCACAAGCCATAGTCTCCTG
>JAPDJZ010000032.1 GCA_029258815.1 archaeon | reverse complement strand
CTCTATGAGCATTCTAGCCTGCCGTTCCGATGTAACCCGGAAGTCCACCCACTCCTTCACGCCTAATACGTTCATGTGGCCGTAGTAGGTGGTAACCTCCTCTCCGGGAATAAGCAGAACTCCTGCAGTATGGCCGAAATCTCTGAGCTGGCTGACCGTGTTGTGGTCGGTTATCGCGACGAAGTCCAGCCCTAGCTGTCTTGCCCGTCGCGCAATCTCCCCGACGCTCGCGTCTCCGTCACTGTGAACCGAGTGAACGTGCAAGTCCCCTTTCAGCCAGACCGACGTCGCCCTCTTAGTTTCGCTCTCCCCTACTAGTTCAATATTGCTCGTATGATAGTCCTCTCCAGCCTCCGCTTTGGCCAATAATAGCTTAATTTTTACGCGATATCTGCATCCTTTTTCGGGAATCCTGTAGAGTCCTAGGATGATTTTCCACGTGCCCGCTTTTATTGGTCCAGGAAGGTAGCCGGGCGTGGCGTCGCGAGGGGATAGGTAGAAGCTTTTCTTGTTGGAGCCGCTCCACCCTCTAAACGATTCCGCCGCTTTTAGAAAGCCTATTTCGCCGGGCTGGAAAACGCCTATATCCAGCACGCATTCGTCCGTGGGATCGTAGCAGTACTCTACCTGTATCTCAACGCATCCTTCGGGAACCTCGAAGGGCAGGTACTTGTATGGTTCGCCTTCCCCAGTGCCAATATGCCCCGTGAACTCATAAACCTTAGTTTCTCGCTTCACATGTACACTACCCTAAGAAGAAAATAAATCATATGCCTAGTTAAACTTAGGCGCTCCACTCTATTGGCGTGATGGCTTGAAGATAGTTAAATTATTTACTTTTTGATTCCGATTTTTTCGAGAACCTCGGGCCTGTTATTTCCTATCCACATTTCTAAGCCAGGAGGAAGCGTAGACTGAAACTCTAAGCTAGCCTTATTAAGCATGTCGAGGTATTGCCTGGGGATATTAAGCTCGACGGCCTCGATGTTTTCCCTGAGATGCTCGACGCTTCTCGTACCCACAATGGCGCTCGCCACAATATCCTGCTCCAAAACCCACCTTAACGCGACCTGAGCGGGCTTCACGTCCAGCTCCTCGGCGACCCTAATCACTTCTTCGACGACGCGCCAAGCCCTAGAGAAAACTGGCTCATTAAACAAGATGTTTGCCTTCTGGGTAGGGTAGAGAGGCTTACCGCCGGGCTTAAACCTCCCGGTCAAGAGGCCCTGCGCCAGCGGGCTATAAGCCAGGAAGCGCATGCCCCTGGCTCGGCAGTAGTCGGTGACGCCCTCTACCTCGTAGAATCTCCACACGAGTGAGTAAGGCACCTGGTTCGTGACCAGCACTTTGAAAGCCTCTTCTGGGAACATTTTGAGGTGATGGAGCCTGAAGTTGCTCAGCCCACCGTACCTTATAAGCCCCTCCTCCCTGAGCTTTTGCATGGAGTCGTAGATGTCGAGGTAGTCTTTCTCTGTCATGTCTTCCCCGTGCCACAGGTGCTTCATCTTCGGCCAGTGGATCTGGTATAGGTCCACGTAGTCCGTTTGAAGTCTCTTCAGGCTTCTTAGAAGCCTAGCCTTAACTGTCTCGTAGTCGAACCTTTTCCCACCTACCTTCGTAGCTAGGACTATG
>JAPDJZ010000057.1 GCA_029258815.1 archaeon | reverse complement strand
TTCAACCTCCATCAGCCGCTTATGGATTCTTAGCTCCCAGCGGTCCCAGGTGTTGGTTCCCTCACCGCAGGGGCTCTTCCTCGTTGGAATCATGATTCGGCGGGTGGGAAGCGGTATGGGGCCTGAAACCTTAACTCCAACTTTTTCGGAAATCTCTTTAATTTCCCTGCAAACCTGGTCCAGCTTCTTATGGTCTATGCTGGTAAGCCTGATCCTTGCCTTTTGAGCCATGGCCTACCCATACCGCCTCCCAAGCTTCTTTCAGCCCTTCTGAGTTATCTCCTTAACCACTCCAGCCGCAATGGTGGTTCCCATATCCCGAATGGCAAACCTTCCAAGTTGAGGGAGTTCAGCGTAGTGTTCAAGCACGATGGGCTTGGCTGGCTGAAACCTAACTACGGCGCTGTCACCTGTCTTTAGGAAGCTTGGATTCTGCTCTATCACCTCACCAGTCCTCGGATTGATCTTCTGCATGAGCTCGGCGAACCTAACCGCCATCTGGGCTGTGTGGGCGTGGAGTACGGGCATGTATCCCTGCGCTATGGAGGTTGGATGGTAGATGACGATTATCTGGCCTATGAACTCCTTCACCACGGTTGGCGGGCTGTCTGGGTGGCCTGCAACATCCCCCCTGCGCAGGTCTGTTTTAGAGACTCCCCTAACGTTGAAGCCTATGTTGTCGCCTGGCTCAGCCTTCGGAATCCTCTGATGATGGGTTTCAATGCTTTTAACTTCGCCCTTAACGCCTGGAGGCATGAAGATAACGGTGTCACCCTCCTTGAGAACGCCGGTTTCAACCCTCCCAACCGGGACGGTGCCAACACCAGTAATCGTGTAGACGTCTTGAACTGGGATGCGTAGAGGCTTATCGATGGGTTTAGGCGGGACTTCAAAGGTGTCTAAGGCTTGAAGCAGCGTAGGCCCCTTCCACCACCCCATCTTCTCGCTGGGCTTAAGCAGGTTGTCTCCAGTCCAGGCTGAGATGGGAACGACAGGAATCTTCTCAACCTTGAAGCCGATAACCTTAAGGAGGTTTTCAACCTCCTTCTTGCATTCCTCAAACCTCTCCTGACTCCAGTTCACGGAGGGGTCGTCCATCTTGTTTATGGCTACAGTCAGCTGGTTTACTCCCAACGTCCGAAGGAGGAAGGCGTGCTCCCTCGTCTGTCCTCCAGGCGAAATTCCAACCTCGAATTCACCTTTCTTCGCTGAGACGACGAGGAGGGCGCAGTCAGCCTGGCTTGCCCCCGTAATCATGTTTTTAATGAAGTCTCGGTGGCCTGGAGCGTCTATGATAGTGAAGAAGTACTTGTCGGTTTCGAATTTCCAGTAGGCTAGGTCTATGGTTAGGCCTCTCTCCCTCTCCTCCTTAAGCTTGTCCATGATCCAGGCGAACTTGAAGGTGTCTCCCCTGCCAAGCTTCTCCGATTCCTGGGCGTAGGTTTGAATCTCCCTGTCGCTGACGGCTCCGGTAAGGTATAGGATGTGCCCCATGCACGTGGACTTCCCATGGTCTACGTGTCCTACTACCACCAGGTTCAGGTGGGGCTTTTCAGGCATACGATTTCACTCCTCCACAAGTCCAAGGGCTTTCAAATTCTACTTTCCAGAGCATTCTCATAGATATTACCACGCCATATAAAAGTTTTCGGAGAAGCCCTAAAGCTTAAATCCGTTTTTCCCTTCATCTTAGAAGGCGGGAAAGGTTTCGGTGCAGGGCTT
>JAPDJZ010000079.1 GCA_029258815.1 archaeon | reverse complement strand
CAAAATAACCGAGGACGCGGTGCTTGGCTATCATACAGCACTTGAGTTCCACGGAAAGGCTTATTCTGTTAGCAATCTTGTCCTTTATCTAAGCTCACGGCGTTCCGCCCCCCTAAGATTCCGCGCTTACACCTTCCGAAGCGTCCCGTTCCCCAAAGCACTTCGCGTTAAGGGTAGAGAACTCTTCGGTGTAGAAACCCACGAGCGGACTGGACTTCCCGTCCGGGTCACCAGCCTGGAACGGACGTTGGTGGACGTCCTGGATCGTCCGGACCTGGGAGGCGGATGGGAAGAGATCTGGCGCTCCTTGGAGATGGTGGAATTCTTCGACCTGGACGTGGTCGTGGAGTACACCCTGCTTTTAGAGAACGCGACAACCGCGGCCAAGGTCGGGTTCTTTCTAGAACAACATCTCGATAGACTCATGGTGGAGGAACGACATCTGGCAGCACTGCGGGCACATCGCCCTCGCAGCCCCCACTATATGGTACGTACTTCTAGGGAATCGGGGCGGCTGGTCCAGGAGTGGAACCTGGTGGTCCCTGTGGAGATCCTAGAACGCCATTGGGAGGAAGTACCGTGAGGATCTCCAAAGAAGGGCTTCTTTCCGCCGCGGAAGCCACAGGGTTTCGCCCGGAGATATTGGAAAAGGCGTTGCTTCTGCTTCACCTTCTGGAGGCCCTCTTCCGCCACCCGTTTCTCAAAAATCGCCTTGCCCTAAAGGGCGGAACCGCTCTTAATCTTTTCCTAGCTGATCTCCCACGGCTTTCAATCGACTTGGACTTCAACTACGTGGGGAGCCCTGAGCTCGAGGTCATGCAAGCGGAACGGCCGAAGGTGGAGGAAGCGATCCGAGCCGTATGTGAGCGCGAAGGCTTCACAATCCGGCGGCTCCCATTAGAGGAAGAGCACGCGGGCGGCAAATGGTCACTTCGCTACGAGAGTGCGTTGGGTGTCGGTGGCAACCTCGCGATCGACCTCAACTACATGTACCGCATCCCCCTATGGTCTTTTGAGCTGCGGGACTCTTGCTCCATTGGCACAATTCAGGCTCGTGGGATTCCTGTGCTTGACCTGCACGAGTTGGCGGCCGGAAAGCTTGTCGCCCTTCTATCACGCAAAGCCAGTAGGGATCTTTTCGATGTGCATCTCCTTCTCACCTCCATGGATTTCAACAGAGAACGCCTCCGGTTGACTTTCGTCGTCTACGGCGCTATGAGCCGCCACGATTGGCGCGAGGTGGGCATCCAAGACGTGGACTTTCAGGAAAAGGACCTTAGGGACCAACTCCTGCCGCTTCTGAGCCTGTTGCACAAACCCGGCTAGCCCCTTGGACTTGCCACGGGGTAAACTCAGGAAAAATGATGAGGGGAAAAGATGGCTTACAACTTCATCGATTGCGATCGGGATCAGTTGTTCCTCCTTCCGCCTTCCATGAAGGATTGGCTTCCGGAGGGGCATTTAGTGTGGTTCATCCTGGATGCGGTGGATCAGCTGGACCTTTCCGCGTTCTATCGCCGCTACCGCTCTGACCAGAGTTTGACAATTTAGCGCAGGTTTTGAAGGGGACGGTCCCTTAAATACGCCGCTTCCGACCGGTCTGAGCGGGATCTCGTCCCCTCTAGTAGTGCCACAAAAATGACATTTGTCCCATTTTCAGAAAACATAAACTCCCATATAATGCAGTGTCATGTTCATCCGCGAAAAGCGCCGCACCAACAAGGACGGCTCCACCGTCACCTACCTCCAGCTGGTGGAGAACCGCCG
>JAPDJZ010000165.1 GCA_029258815.1 archaeon | reverse complement strand
TGCTCCGCGATCCTCCATCTAATCTCGGCGACCGCCCTCCTAGTGATGATCTACGGGATCGTTTTGAGGCTGCCGCTCATTTAGGGATCAGATCGAGAAGCCTACCCGCCGGAACGAATTCCCCAGAGGCTCTTTCATGAAATCTCCTTGAAGCTTCCTCGGCCGGCTTCTCCGCGTATAGGAAGGGCGTCTCCACCCTGAAGTGTCTTCCCGTTATCGAGGATGCGCCGTGATCTATCACGAGAAGTATTCTGCAGCCCGTCTCCCGGTATAGCTCCTCGAGGACCTGATCCGCCTCCTCTATCGCCGAGATCTTCCCGGCATGCGACCTCCTATGAGACTCCTCGTCAGGCCGCTCGAAGTGTATTAGGACGGCTCCCTCCCCGAGCAGGCCTCGAGCTCGATCAAGCAGGTCGTCCAAGCCTGAAACGCCGTAGGACCTGAGCTTCAGGATCTTCGCGAGGCCGTGAGCCGCCGGGCTATTTGATAGGATCGAGAGCCCTCTGATCCTAGGCTCCAGCCTGAGGTTTTTGAAGATCCCGCCTCCCCAGGGGATTACCGTTAGGCCGCCGTTCCTCGAGGCTATCTCCTTCACGAAGTCTTGAAGGATCTTCGGGATCGTGCTGAGGGGGTCGCCTTCGAAGGGCGAGCTCGAGGTGGGCTCGAAGCCCGCCTCACCCAAGACTAGGACTCCCCGGCCGCCGTTGAAGTAGATTCTCGGTTCTAGGTCTGAGATCAGCGGCAGCGTTTTATCGACCGAGGCTTCGAGGCTTCGCAGCACATCCTCGGATAGGCTGTATTCGAGTTCGATAACTCCTCCATCGACCCTCGCCGGGCTAAGCCTATAGACCGCCACGCCCTCCCTTAATGGAATATCTAATGCTAATGCCTCCAGAACCCCGCGGGGAACCCGCCCGCCCTCGGCGAGTAGGTCGGCTAGGAATTGATGGGTATGGAGGTAGGCTCCAGTATATCCCACCAAACCTGAGGAGGCCAATCTGTCTATGAAGGGCTTTTCCGCTGCCTCGAGCGGCGTTTTATGGGCTAGGGCCGGGATAGGCTCGTCCGCGGCTCCGTCGAGTAGGGCGATTAGGGCTCCCAACTCTACTTGGATGGATCATCCGCCCAAAGATATATACTGCCTCGGAGGTCGGGAGAGCGGAGCCGGGGATGGGGGTCTATCACATAACCTACTCGCCCGAGCTGAGGGAGCTCTGCCTATACTTCGACGGGCCGTGCAACTTCTCGTGCCATGGATGCGTCTGCAGGAGCCATCCCCTCGACATACATTTGGCCGGCCGGTCTGGGGATGTGATGCCCCCGATCTCCGCTGAAGAGGTCTTGAGGCTCGTCGAGGAACTTGACTTCGAGAGGGTGATCTTCATGGGCTTCGAGCCGACCGTGAACCGGGAGTTCCCCAAGCTCGCCAAGACCATGAAACTCCGCTTCGGCTCGTATAACGTGCTCCTAACGAATGGCTACGAGCTCGTGGAGGCCGATGTCCTCGATTCGGTCTGCGTCAGCATCAAGGCCATGACCGAGGAGATCTTTAGGAGGTTCACGGGGAGGAGGGAGTCTAGGAGGGTTCTCGAGAACTTCCGAAGGTATCGGGATCTCGGGCTGGAGCTTAGGGCCGAGAGCGTATTGGTGCCGGGCCTGATAGACGCCGATGAGATCGAGAGGATCGCCGAGTTCATAGCCGGGGTCGATCCGGAGATCCCGTATCGGATAGACGGCTATATACCGATGGAGGATGACGTGTATAGGAGGCCGACGGTCGCGGAGCTCGAGGAGGC
>JAPDJZ010000142.1 GCA_029258815.1 archaeon | reverse complement strand
GCCCGGCGACCGAGTACTCGGAATATTTGCTGGGGATCGCGTCTGAGGCTATTATCTCGCTCGCACCGGCTTTGAAGATCTTCTCGGAGGCGTCTCCTACCATTAGGGCGTGGATGCATGCGGCTATTACCCTTTTAGCGCCCATCGCTTTTATCGCCTGGACGAGCTTCGCCATCGTTCCCCCCGTGCTTATTATGTCGTCCACGACGAGGACGTTCTCCCGGAGCCTGAGGCCCCCGAGCTCCACCTTCACCTCGCCGGTCTCCATATCCCTAGTGGATTTCGCGACGGAGTATTCCACGCCAAGCCTCTCGGCAACCATCCTAGCCATGCATTCTCCCTTCTTCCCGACGGATACGACTACGAGGTCTCTTAAGCCTCTCCCCTCCACGTATTCGGCTAAAGCCTCCTCGGCGTGAATATCTATCAGCGGTATCGGCGACCTCTCCGCTATCCAAGGCGAGTGAACGTTTACGGTGTAGATCTTCCGATAGCCCGCGGCTTTCATGAGCTTGAGAAGTGTCTGAGCGCTTACGGCCTCGCCCTCGAGAAACCTCTTATCCTGCCTAGCGTAGGCGAGGTACGGCGCTAGGAGGCTTACCGACCGCGCTCCCAGGTCGAGGGCCGTCTCGGCTAGGAGGCACGCTTGGAATATGTGCCTATCCTGCGGCGGATGCGTTCCCTGGACGATGAGCAGGTCTTCGCCCCGAAATCTCCCCGAGGGAAACCTGATGTAGCTCTCGCCGTCGGGGAAGAGCTTGTGCTCTATCCTCAGAAGCTCCATCCCGGATAGCTTGGACAGCTTCTCGGCTAGGTAGCTCGACGCGGGGCCGCCGACCAATATCATGGAGACTCTTCGGCTTGCTCCAATTTTTGTTTATCCTCCCGGCATGGAGTTAAATAAGACTCTTGAACCCGCTTAGGGGAGTGAGCTGGCTGGGAAACGCGTATAGGAGGCTTCGAGCCTTGCTCGCGGATAGACCTAGTAGATTTAGCTGGATCGATGAGAGGGTTGCTGGCTCCGGCCGCCCCATGACCCGGAATCAGGTTAAATGGCTTAGGGAGCATGGGGTAGACGCGATAATATCGCTTACCGAGGATCCGCTTCCCGGCGAGTGGGTTAGCGAGGCTGGCCTCGAGTATAGGCATCTGCCGCTCGTAGATCACTCCGCGCCGAATCCGGATACCTTGAGGCGGATAGTCGACGAGCTTCTCAGCCTCATAGAGGATGGGAGGAGGGTTCTCGTCCACTGCGCCGCGGGCCTCGGCAGAACGGGAACGGTCTTAGCGGCATACCTCGTCGCGGCTAGAGGGGTTTCCGGCGAGGAGGCGATTAGAATAGTTAGGGATCTTAGGCCGGGTTCGATAGAGCCTAATCAGGAATGGTCTGTAATAGAGTTTCAGCGAAGGTATTTTCCTAGAGCTGGTCCTTAATCTGCTTCGCGACCGCGGCTCCTATCCCCGGAATCCTCGTAAGCTCCTCGGCGCTGGCTTCCCTAAGCTTCTCGATCGAAGTGTAGCCGGCTTGATAGAGAGCTCTAGCTCTAACCCTGCCAACGCCCCTAATCCTTACCAGAGGTAGAAGCTCCTCTCTAACCCCGTATCTTATCCTCTCGCTGAGAACGCCGTACGGCTTAACGAGCTCCCTGTAGCCGGCTATCTTCGCTATCTGAGAGGCGGCGTAGGCTATCCAGCCGGCGGCCTCCCTCAGGGCCATGAGGTCTCCAAGCTGAACGCCGAACTTCTCGTATATCTCGGCTTCCGGAGCCTCGCTTATCCAAGCCTCTAGAACCAGCGAGATCC
>JAPDJZ010000138.1 GCA_029258815.1 archaeon | reverse complement strand
TAACCGGCCTAAGCTACAGCGAGGAGGTCCACGCCTTCACGGCTTCGCGGCTCCATAAGCTCGCTCACGAGAAATGCGAGGGGAGGATTCTCGCCTTGGGCGGCGGGGGATACGATCCGGATAATGTCGCGAAGGCTTGGGCCGCGGTCGTGAAGGCTTTCGCTACTCGACTGTAATCCTGTATCCTCTAACCTTCTTTCTAGCGACTACCTCGAGGACTCCCTCCTTATACCTAGCCCTAACCGACTCGGGGTCTATCTGAACCGGAAGCCTAACGTGGAGGATGTATCTCCTGCTCTCCCCGCCCCTGATCGGAGACCTGCATGGAGCCTCTATCCTGAAGTAATCCTCTCCGGCGGTCAGGTCTATCTCCTCCTTACTCGCTCCCGGAAGATCGGCGGTCAGGATCACCTCGTCGCCCGACTCGTATAGGTTGTAGAGCGGGGTTATGCAGCCCATCCTCTCCTCAGCCTCCCTCATAAGCCTGAAGAGCTCCTCCTCGACCCTGCCGAACTCCTCCTCCACGCGCCTAAGCTCGCCGAGAACCCTCCTCCAGAAACTCCTCCTCCACTCCTCCATCCCAAACCACCTCACAGGTAGACGGGCGGAAGCTCCAGCTCCCTAGACTTCTGAACCCCCTTCATCATCTGATCAGTCCTCCTCATAAGATCTCTCAGCCTAAGCTTAAGCTCCTCGGCGCTCTCGAGCAGGGGCTTAACATCGACCTCGATATTCAGGATCCTCGAGAGGTAGGAGACGACCTGGCCCGCGGCGCCGGGGTCGGGATAATTGTAGTGGGACTGGGCTAGGATTATCGCGGCGTCTATCCCGGCCCTCATCGCCTCCCTAAGAATGACGCCCTTAATCCCCGCAATAAATCCATCCCTAAACCTGCTCACCCCATCCTGCTTGGCGAGCATCTCCGTAACCTCGGTCCTGCTCCCCAAGACGTAGATCCGAGGCTTCTCCAGATCGAGCCTATTTGGCTACGGGAGGCCCGAGAGGGAGAGGATGAGCTTCGCCCCCTTCTCCTTAGCCCACTCGACTATCCTCTGGCCCATGGGCTTGATCGCCGCCGGCGGGATCGGGACGTCGGAGACTATCGCGACCAGATTATCCTTGAGGTATATCCTGATGAGCTCCTTGATCCGCTCGTTCCTAACCGAGATTATCGGCGGAAGAAGCTCCGCATCGATGTACCCGACCTCCTCGAAGCCGAGCTTATCCACGAGGTAGGAGGCCGCTATCGCCCCGACCAAGCCCACGTCCGGAAACCCTTCGAGGATTATCAAATCCCGACCCACTATCGGCTTAACCTCGACTATACTAACGAGGTCTTCTCCGGCTCTTCCAGCTTCCACCATCAGCCCTGATAAGCCGCTTCCAGTAGATAAATCTGCGCGCGGCGCCGCGTCAGCCGCGAACGCGAAATCCTTTTTAGAAGGACTCGGCTACCGCCAAAACAGAGGTGTGGTGATATTTTATGAGCGAGGGGAAATCTTCCACCGCGGAAACTGAAGCCGAGAACCGCTACTACGGTCAAAAGCTTCGAGAACTATCCGAGCGCGCCTTAGCCAGCCCGGAGGAGTTCTGGTCGGAGGTCGCAGGCAACCTCGCATGGTTCAAGCGATGGGATAAGGTCTTGGAATGGGATCCGCCCTTCGCGAGATGGTTCATCGGAGGGGTCTTAAACGCATCCTACAACTGCCTAGACGTAAACCTGAAGAAGGGGTTGAAGAATAAGGTCGCGATCTTCTGGGAGGGCGAGGAGGGATCCACCAGAACCATAACCTACTACCAGCTCTG
>JAPDJZ010000169.1 GCA_029258815.1 archaeon | reverse complement strand
TTTCTGATACCAAAGAAATCATGGAATGAGTATGGCCTCACGCTTAAAAACTGGAAACTCTCTCTTAAGCTGTTTGCCTTAGCCTGTGCCCTTTTCTTAGTGCCGTTTATCGCTCTCTCCATAGGGCTTTCTCACGCTCATGGGTTTCATACCATATCCTTTAAGCTCATCCTCTTTCAATTTCTCCCTCACGATTTCCAATTCTCTTAACCGCTTCACGAGGCTTTCCCGGAGGCTGATTAGATACGACTTCTCCTTTCTGATCCTCTCAATCCTCTCCTTCAGGGTCGAGATCTTCACCCTCAGCTCGCTTGCCCTCGACTCGGCCGCCTTTCTCCGAAGGTCTAGGTCCGAGAGCCTCGATTCGAGCTCGTTCAGCCCCGCCTTCTCGGATTCGAGCCTCTTCTCCAGCAACGCTTTGCGCGCTCCCAGCTCCTTTCTCTCGGCCTCTAGATCGCTTATCTCCTCCTCTATCGAGAGCAGTCGGCGGTCGACCTCCTCGAGCTCCCTCCTCAGGTTTTCCAAGGATCTCTCGAGCCTGAGCCCCCTGATCCCGTTCAGGAATTCCTCGACGAGCCTCCTCCTATGCGCCTGGTTTCTCTCCTTCTCGAGCTGCTTAACCCTCGCCTTAACCTCCTTCGCGCTCGCTCTGGCTATCGCTAGATTCTTCTCGGCTATCGCGAGCTGCTCCTCGGCCTCGGCCTTCCTCTTCTCGTAGTCGCTTATCCCCGCGACCTCCTCGAGCATCTTCCGGAGCTCGGCGCCGCTCTTCTCGGCTATCTCGACGACCGATCCCTGCGGGACGATGTTGAAACCCGAGGGCTTTAGGTTCGCCATCGAGAGCATGGTCAATAGCTCGTTTCTCGAGACCTGCCTCCCGTTCACGTAATACTCGCTCTCCCCGCTCCTCGAGATCCTCCTCGAGATCGTTACATCGCTCGAGTCGATCGGGAGGGCGCCGTCGGAGTTGTCTAGGGTTATCGAGACCCTCGCCCAATTCGTTGACGGGTCGTCGTGGACTAGCTCGGCCATCCTGCCGACCCTTAGATTGTGGGCGCTGAGCTCCCCGAGAGCGAACCTAATCGCGTCCAGTATGTTGGATTTCCCGCCGCCGTTCGGCCCCGTAACCACCACGAGGCCCTTCCCGACCTCGATCGAGATCCTTCTAGATCCGAAGGACTTGAACCCCTGTATCGTCAGCTTCTTGAGATAGACCATGATCCTCCCGGCGATTGGATGATTATTCTTCAGACTTCAAGTTAAAAATTCTAGCCTCGGCTTAAGCCTGGTTATACGCCGAGATTATCCACGTCATCTCCTAAACCGCCTAATAAAGCTATCTCTCCTCCGCCTCTCAAGCCCCCAACGAACCTCCGGCTTATCACACCCGGGATCCTGCTGAGAAATTACGCCCTCCTCGAGGCTTCGAAGAGTATGGATCTTCTCTTCTCAAGCTCCCGGCCGATCGTCCTGATGGGGATTATCGAGAGGCTTCCGGAGTCTCGATCATATTCTATCCTCGCCTCGATCCTGAACACGTCCCTCAGGTTCTCCCTAGTCAAGACCTCCGCGGGCTTCCCCATGCCCTTAATCCTCCCATCATTTATCAGGATTATTCTATCGCTGTATCTCGCGGCGAGGTTTAGGTCGTGGATCGCGCAGATTATCGTAAGCCCCAGCTTCTGGACGAGCTCCCTCAGGAGGCTCATTATCTCGATCTGATAGCATACGTCCAAGTTTGATGTCGGCTCGTCTAGGAGTAGGACCCTCGGCTCTTGGGCCAGGGCTCTCGCAATCAAGACCCTCTGCCTCTCGCCTCCGCTGACC
>JAPDJZ010000001.1 GCA_029258815.1 archaeon | reverse complement strand
CTCATACTCGGCTCGTGCTATGTATGGGCTCCAGGAGTAGTAGAATGCGTTGAATGCTGTCATGAAGTTTCTTCCGGCGAAGGTCTTCATTACGAATCCGTCCCTGAACTCTCTCAAGGCCTGAACCTGTGGAGCCAGCTCAGAGCCGAACGCCGCCGTCGCTATAAGGCATCTTAAACCTCCCGGCTGGGTCACGGTGGTCGTAACGGTCTCGGTTCTCGGGGGAGCTCTCCGCGTAACCTGAACGGTTTCTATGACCCTTTTCTCACGAGTCTCCGTAACGGTTTCTGTAACGGTCTTCGTGACGAGTTCCGTCGTCGCCCCGCCGGAGGTTACGGTCGAAGTAACCGTCTCGGTTGAGGTTATGGTCTCGGTGATCGTCGCGCCCGTTCCGGCGAGCGTGGTCGTTGAAACGGATGTTACCGTTGTCGCCGAGGTGATCGTGGCGGTCTTGGTCGACGTAACGGTTTTCGTCGTGGTCTCCTCAGACGTGAGGACGTATAGGGAGAACAGGTCGAAGTACGCCTTCCCCCCATAATACGTGTAGAATCCCATCGATCCATATCCTATCGAATCGTCTATGACGCTCGCAAGCTTCTTCCCCGCGACAAATACCGTGATATTGTCCTTGTAAACCCAGACCCGCATGGTGAACCAGTCGCTTGGATCTACTTCGGCTGGGAGAGCTACTTCAGCGAGCTTCGGACCGGCTCCAGGCCCCTCATCCTCGTCTACGTACCACAGGATCATCTTCTTGGAAGACTTGTACACGGTTGCGAGGTAGTACTTTTTGAGATCCGATGTCACTCTAAATATCAGACCCCCCTCTCCGTCGACGACCTTGATTCTAGCGTAGATGTCGTAGTCGTTGGGCCCCATGTAGAAGCATGAGCCGAATAGGCAGAAGTAGTTTGCGAGGACGGATTTAACGAAGACGCCGTCCGACGACTCCAAGCTATAGAACTTGTTTCCGTCGCTCGAAACTATCTTGTAGGTTGCGCTTCCGCCTCCGCCGATGCTTTGGAGCCACGGTCCGGGGCCCGCGCCCCCGCTGTAAGTTTTCACCTCGTAATCCTCGAAGTCATCCCAGAAAACTCGAACGATCGTTTGAGCCTCGGCGAGACCCATCGAGGTGTAGATCGCGAGGACTAGAACTAGAATTACGCTGGAAACTCCGATCGCCCTACGAGGCTTTTCGGAATTCATCAATTTTTCGAAGCTTATGCCCCGGGTGATTCTTTAATAAGCTTTTGCTCTCCTCCCCAAAGCTTATTACCGCGATCTTTAGCGCCGACCCTCTCACTCCCCGCTTACGCGGGCATAGCTCACCAAGCTCCTCAGGATCCTCTCGTGCTTCTTCTCGTCGTCGGCTATGCAGTCCACTAAAAGGGAGAGGAGCTTATGCGGCAGCAGCTTCTTGATCTCGCCTAGGCCGTGGACGTGGAAGGACTTCTCCTCCGAGAGGAGCTTATCCAGCAGCTCTATATCTGGTAGATCTATCTTCATCTCCCCTCCGCTCTCTATCGTGGACATTAGGAGCATCATTATATCCGCGTGCTTCATGCAATCCCTAGCGATCATCCTGATCAGCATCCTCACGGCCTGATTCCTCAGCCTCGAGGCGATCCTCATGAACTCCTCGGCCGACTTCTGCTCGACCTCGAACCTCTCCCTAAGGAGCTGTAGGAGCCTTCGAGCCTCATCCCTCCTCAAGTCTATGACGCCCTCCTCCCTGCCCATCGTCGTCTTACGCTCGATCAGGGTGATAGCGGAGAACGCGAGATCGTAGAGAGCCGGCACGCTTACCCTCCCACCCCGCTCAACCACGTGATCGGTGAACTCCCTCACGAGCCTTAGGGCCCCCCTCCTCCTGAGAAGCTTAGCCATGTCCCCCGCCCTCTTCCCCC
>JAPDJZ010000097.1 GCA_029258815.1 archaeon | reverse complement strand
GTTCAAATCCTCCCCCCGCTACCAATAATCTCTCCTCCTTGGTAAACGTTTAAAGTGCGTGGCCTCGTTCGTATGGCTGGAGATGATCTTCGTCGATAGCAGGGAGGCGTCGAAGGCTAGGGAGATCTATAGGATGCTCGTTGATCTCCTCGGCGAGCAGGTCGCGGTCAGGAAGCTCGATGTGGGAGACTATCTCCTCGACGGAGGTGAAGGAGTCGCCCTGGTGGAGCGGAAGACCATAACCGATCTGCTGAACTCCATGAAGCCCGATGAAACCGGCCGAGGCAGGATCTGGTCTCAGCTCGATCAGCTGGCGGAGCTGGACTCCTGCGAGAAGATACTTCTAATCGAGGGCTGGATGGGGATCGTTAGAAGGGTTACCGAGTGGAACGAGGCGAGCGTCTACAGGCTTCTCGAAAGCGTTCAGAAAGCCTACGGAATACCCGTTGTCCACACCCCCGACTGGAAGGGAACCGGATGCTACCTAGTAGCGAAATACAAGAGCCTTAAGGAGAGAAAGGAGCCGAGGGATCTAAGGCTTAGGGCGAGCTCGGCGTCCATGACCGAAGAGGAGCAGGCGCTATACCTGATTGAGGGGCTTCCGAGGGTCGGACCAGCCCTCGCGAAAGCCATGCTCAAGACCTACGGGTCGGTTAAGGGGGTCATCGACGCGCTGGCCGAGAAGCCGACCCCCTTGTTGAGGGATGAAATAGCGAGAGCCCTCGGCCGAAAGCCCCCGGAGCCCGTGATAAAGCATGCCAAGGAGCTAGTCCTCAAGAGGATCGAACCCGGCTAACCCCTCCGCGGAAAGGTTAAATCGGCTCGGTATGAAATTCAAGGCCGGATCCCCTCGATGACGAATACGGGACAGGCTGAAGAATGATCGGAAATCAGTCCTCCGAGGGGGGAGATGAAATGCCGGGAACCCGCGGTAGCCCCTCAAATCCTCACCTACGCCGAGCGCAACATACGCTAATAGGCTTCCGAATCCTCGAAAAATGGATAGCCGAGTTAAGCCCCGGGCGGGCTTTGAACCCGCGGCCTGCGGCTTACGAGGCCGCCGCTCTACCTGCTGAGCTACCGGGGCTCTTCCACACGCTTTAACCCTTCACAAGCCTTATTTCTAATTTTCTGGGCGGGCTCGCCGGGTAAAGGTAAAAAAGACTCTCTTCCGGTTATTGGTGGCTGGGGCCGTGGTCTAGCTTGGCTATGATTCGCGGCTCGGGCCCGCGAGGTCCTGGGTTCGAATCCCAGCGGCCCCATTAACCCCCGGCTTCTCCTCCGTGTGTTGGATTTTTCTTTTAGTTAGCTGGGTATTAGCTTGGCTTTTAGGGGTGGTTAGCGATGACCTTCGATACTCCGAAGGGGATGGACGATCTTCTGCCAGGCGAGGTCGCCTTGAAGCGGAGGATCGAGGAAGCCATCCGAGAGGTTTTCAGGCTCTACGGCTACCTCGAGGTTGAGACCCCGGCGGTCGAGCACTACGAGCTCTTCGCCGCTAAGTCGGGCGAGGAGATTCGAGAGAGGATGTTCGACTTCGTCGATAAGGGCGGCCGGAGGCTGGTTCTCAGGCCGGAGGTTACCGCCTCGATCGCTAGGCTCGTCTCGACGAAGCTTAAGGCCTGGCCCCTCCCGCTTAGGCTCGGCTACATCGCCGACTGCTATCGCTATGATGAGCCTCAGTGGGGTAGGAGGAGGAGGTTCTGGCAGGGAGGATTCGAGCTCTTCGGGAGCAGCAGCCCGCTCGCCGACGCCGAGATAATCCAAGTAAGCCACGACGTCTTCGAGAGGATCGGGCTGAGGAATCACTTCTTCAAGGTCGGCCACGTGGGGATTCTGAGGAGGCTTCTGGGAGCGGAGGGAGTCCGCGAGGGGAATCAAGACCTCATCCTATCCATGATCGATAGAAAGATCTTCGACCGGGTC
>JAPDJZ010000065.1 GCA_029258815.1 archaeon | reverse complement strand
AATTCAAGAGTTTGAGAAGCTCTCGGGGAGGCGGGGGAATTAATCTTCCCCCAATAGATCTTTGAGAAGGCGGAGCATGCTTCTAGCGTTCTCGAGCATCCAGTGATCGTTATTGAAGAAGATGTATACTTTCCGGGGCTTAAGCGACGCTATCTCGTCGGCGATCTCCTCGAGCTCCTCGGGAGAGTAATCGTGGGCATACCAGGTCGTCCTTCCGTGCATTCTCAGGTAGATTATTCCGCCGCTCGAGGTTATCCAAGTTATTTGGGGCGAGTCGACCGAGACGTAGACGGCGCCCCACTCCTCGATCCTCTTCGCGAATTCCTCGTTAAACCAGCTTTCATGCCTGAACTCTACCGCGAGCCTTCTCCTCAAGCCCGATTTCTCGATAAACGATCTAACCCTCTCGATGTTCCTATCCGTTGAGGCGAAGTTCGGCGGCAGTTGGAGGAGGTAGAAGTCGATTATGGGGTTTAGAGGCTCGAATAATCTCCGGAACTTCCTCCAGGTTTCGACGGCCCTCTCCGAAAGCCTCGACCTATGGGTTATCGACCGATGCATCTTAATCGACCATCTAAGCTTCCGGCCCTTCCTAGCCCAGGCCGAGACCTGATTCGGGTAGGGGAACCTGTAGAAGGAGGCGTTGAGCTCGACGGCGTTGAGGCCGGAGTTTGCGAGATACCAGTCCAGAGAGCCTCCGAGGTTCCAGTCATACATCCACCCCGAGGTTCCGACGAAGAGATCGGCCATCGATAGAGTAGCTTATTCGAGGGGAATAAAATGCCTTTCCCGCATCCTAGCGCTCAAAAAATCTAATGGGGCAAGGCTATAACAAATAGCCTCCTTCAGGTCCCACGATCTCCAATTTGCCCGTCAATGGATTAGGCTTTAAGCCGAGCGTCTCTAGCGCGAAGATTCTTACTAAAGGTGTCGGTGTGTCTAATTCGGCGACAAGTATAGGCCCCTTCCTACCCTCAGCTTCAGCTTCGGCCACATACAGCCTCGCTTCGACTTGCCGCTTATCAGCTAGCGTTAACACCACCTTATACGGCGTAGGAGATAATCCAAGCTCCTTAATCGTCTGAGAGTTTAAAACCACGTACGATGCACCAGTATCCACTAGGGCTTTAATCTTCTTTTCCTTCTTCCCTCTAATTATGATGTCGACGTAAACGTAACCCACAGTCGAAGACCTGTTCCTCCAGATATTTATACATGTCCTCGATTAAGCAAGCTTATCATCGGCTGAACAGCTTTTGAATTTCAAGACGATGTCGTCATCCGTCGTCGCCTTCGATCTGATTCGGGTCTTCGTGTTTCGATTTGTTCTTATGGCGTTAGTTATATTCTGGCTGGTTTCTGGTTTGTGAGGATGCTGGGGGAGGCGCTGGCGCTTCTGGCGGCCTTATGCTGGGCGGTCGGGGCGGGGTTCTATAAGAGGAGCATGAGGAGCGTTAACCCGATTGGGCTTAACCTCGTTCGCAGCGTTCCGGCGACCGCCTTCCTCTTCGCGATGACCCTAGCTTTCGGGAGGCTTGATCACTTCGGCAGGCTAGATCCGATGACCGCGGTCTACGTGATCGGGGCCTCCATAATCTCCTGGCTCGCGGGCGATACCCTCTACTTCTTCGGGCTGAGGAGCATAGGCGTCTCCAGGGCCGTTCCGATAGCCTACTCCTATCCCCTCTTCCTCCTGCCGATGAGCACGTGGCTTCTGCGGGAGCCTTTCGGCTGCGAGACCCTGGCCGGAACCCTGATGATAGTATCGGCGATCTGGCTTATATCGAGGTCCCTCGGCTTCGGGGAGTCTGGGGAGAGGGGGAGGGTGGGGCTGGCGGCCTCGATCCTCGCGGCCCTCTGCTGGGCGATTGGAATCGCTTCGTTCAAGCATCTGATGAGCTTCATCGACCCCATCTTCCTCGCCTTCTTCCGGATGCTCATGCTCCTGCCATTTCTCGGGCTTTACAGCGCGCTCTCCTCAAGCACTAGAAGCTCTATTCTCGGG
>JAPDJZ010000111.1 GCA_029258815.1 archaeon | reverse complement strand
GGTGGAGCGTTCCCTCGACGTATCTTATGGGCTCGTCCATTCCATTTAGAAGATCAACCACGAGCTGAACGTTCCTATCTCCGGGAGCCGCCTCGATCCTCGTCCCCAGATCGCCGAACCAGGCATCCGAGAAGACTATGTCTGGAACCGCGTCGGCCGAGGCTATCGATGGTAGGATCGCCGCTAGGAGGAGTAAGCCGATTAATAGGATGCTAATTCTCCTCATAGATCACACCATCCCTTATCCTCACGATCCTCCTAGCCGGGGCCGCCGTCTCGGGATTATGGGTTACGACGACCAAGGTTACCCCGAGCTCTCGATTCAGCTTCGTTAGTAGCTCGACCACCTCGCCGGCAGAAACCGAGTCGAGGTTTCCGGTGGGCTCGTCGGCTAGAACTATCCTCGGATTCGTTACGATTGCTCTCGCTATCGCGACCCTCTGCTGCTCTCCGCCGCTTAGCTCGGTCGGCTTATGGTTCATCCTATGGGCTAGGCCGACGCGCTCCAAGGCCTCCCTAGCTCTTCGAAGCCTCTCCTCCCCGTTAACGCCCCTGACCATGAGCGGGAGCATAACGTTCTGAAGCGCGGTGAGCCTGGGGATTAGGTTGAAGGTTTGGAAGACGAATCCTATAAGCCTGTTTCTGAGAGCGCTGAGCTCGCCGTCGCTGAGCCTGCTGGGGTCGCGGCCCTCGATGAGAACCCTGCCCCGGGTGGGTCTATCCAGGGCTCCGGCTAGGTGGAGGAAGGTGGATTTACCGCTTCCGGACGGCCCCATCATCGCTATATGCTCCCCCTCCTCGATCTCTATGCTTAAACCCCTCAGGGCCGGGACCTCGACCTCGCCGAGCTTATAGATCTTCCATACGTTCTCGAATTTTATCGCCGGATATTTCAAGCCCCGGGCACCCTCATCTTCGGAGGGTCTTCGATAATAAGAGTTTTTTGTAACTTTTGGAGTATTATTTTTCGGGGACTCGGGTGAGCGAGGATAGAGCGCTCGTAGAAGCTCTTAGGAAGCTTGGGCTGACGGAGTATGAGGCGAGGGCGTACATAGCCGTTGTCGAGCTCGGCGAGGCCGAGGCCTTCGAGATAGCTAGGAGATCCGGGGTTCCGAGAACCCGGGTATACGACGTCTTATCGAGGCTTGAGCACGGCGGGCTTATCCAGCGGATTCGAGGATCGAGGCCGGCGCTCTACGCTTCGATCCCCCCCGAGCGATCCCTAGAGCATCTGAAGAGGAGGCTCTTCGAGGAGGTTTCCCAAGCGATCGATAGGCTTAAGGTGATGTATGCTTCCTCGAAGGCCATCTCGAGGTGCAACGTCCTCCTGCTAAGGGGGGATCAGGCCTACGAAGCCGCTCTGGAGCTCTTGGGGGGCGCCGAGGAGATTATAGTAGCTAGGATAGCCTATCTACCTCCTAAAGCGCTTGAGAGGGCTCTGGAGAGGCTTAAGGAGAAGCTGGGGAAGGGAGTTCGAGTATACCTCACTATGGATCTAAAGCTTCTAAGGAGGGAGACCCCCCTCAAAAGCTTGGAGAAGGTTCTCGAGGAGTTCGGCGGGAAGCCCCTCAGCCCTCCGATACCCCTGAGCTTTCTCGTGGCAGATTTCCGAGACCTGCTGCTACTCTACGTCCCCCCGGATCAGCCCGAAAACTGCTATGGATTCCTGGTTCAGGATATCGGGAACGTCGGGGAGCTGATAAAGGAGCACTTCCTCCGCGGCGATCAATTTTAGAGAGGGCTTAGCCTAATCTGCCTGACTCGACGAAGTCCACGAACTCGCTCGTCGAGTTAAAGGTCTTGTAGAAGGTGGAATTGGCTATGAAGCTTACGCGCGCTCCAGGAAGCTCCTCAGACCACATGGATATCCAGCTCCCTAAAGCCTCCTTCAGGGGCTTGGGCTCGACGCGGGACCCGAGGGAGAACACCATGTCGGCTAAGCCGAGGTCGAGAAGCTGGCTCTTTATCTCGGGCGAGATTTTTAGCGGGTTCAGGTATAGCTCCATGGA
>JAPDJZ010000143.1 GCA_029258815.1 archaeon | reverse complement strand
CTTCTACATCGATACGACGCCGAACTCGCCGACCCAGGGCCAGGAGGTGGCGAAGGTCGCGACGGTTATAGCCGCTCCGCCCATGCTCGTCGCGGGCCTCGTGGCCTATGCGGATGAGAATCATAGCTTAAAGGAGCTCGTAAAGGTCTGGAGCAAGAGCGTTCCAGAGGACTTGATTAGGAGGAAGATGCCGAGCTGGAGGCCGAACGAGGAGGAGGGGCTGAAGAAGCTCGAGTCCCTAAAGGACCGGGTCGCCGAGATAAGGATAATCGGCATGGCTTTTCCGAAGAACGCTGGGCTTTCGAAGAAGAAGCCGGATCTGCTCGAGATCAAGATCGGCGGAGACCCGGATAAGGCGCTGGAATACGCGGTCTCGAAGCTCGGCAAGGAGCTTAGGGTGAGCGAGGTCTTCAAGCCCGGAGACTTCATCGACGTAATAGCCGTAACGAAGGGCAAGGGGTTCGCGGGCGTGGTCAAGCGGTGGGGCGTGAAGATCCTCCCGAGGAAGAAGCGGAAGGGGCGGAGGGTCGTCGGAGCGATAGGCGGGAGAACCCCGGGCTACGTCCCCTACACCGTCCCGAGGCCGGGGCAGCTAGGCTACCATCGGAGAACTGAGTTCAATAAGCGGATACTCCTAATCGAGGAGGATGGGACGAAGCTAACCCCGAAGGGAGGGTTCCCGCACTTCGGCGTGGTGAAAACGGAGTGCCTCCTCTTGGAGGGGACCGTCCCCGGAACCCCGAAGAGGCCCGTAGTCCTCCGAGCGCCCGCCAAACCCCCGCCCGAGATCGAGGCTCCAGAAGTAACCTACGCCGGGATCCTAGCCTAGAAGGCGAGGCCGACGACGACCCAGGCTCTTTCGGATGCTAAGACCCGCCGCGCCCGAAGGCTGCAGGTTTTGGTTAAATATGGGCATGAAGCCTTCACAAGAGGCTGGGGAGATGAGCTTACTCACCGAGCTCCTGATGAGGGCCTCGAGGGCTGAGGAGAGGCGCGTCCCGGTCATAGGCCTAGACGGCGGCGTCGTGGGCGAGATAACCCTGCCCAAAACCTTCTACGCGCCCCTCAGGGAGGATCTAGTCAGGAAGATCTTCATCCACCTCCAGACCCACACCCTCCAGCCCAAGGGGGCGTTCAAGGGATCGGGCCACAAGTATTCGGTCGAATCCCTCGGCGCGGGCTACGGGATGGCTAGGGTCTCCAGGATAAAAGCCCGCGGAACGGGAAAGGCCCTAGCCGGGGGGATGGTGAACTTCGTCGTCGGCGGGAGGCCCGGCCACCCCCCGGTCCCCGAAAAGAAGATCCGAAAGGAGGTTAACGAGAAGGAGAAGCGGGCCGCCCTCCTAGCGGCGATAGCCTTCACGGCTGATGAGAAGGCCGTTAGGGATCGAGGCCACAGGGTTCCGGAGGGCTTAAGCCTCCCGATAGTCGTCGACGACAAGGTGGAGTCCATAGCGAGAACCCGGGAGCTTAGGGAGTTTCTGGAGGAGAAGCTCGGATTGGGGGAGGAGCTTAAGCGATGCGGGGAGAAGAAGATCCGCGCGGGTAAGGGCAAGCGGAGGGGTAGGCGGTATAAGCGGAGGGTCGGCCCGCTGATCGTGATAAGCGAGGATAGGGGGATCGAGGAAGCCGCCGATAACCTGCCCGGGGTGAAGGTCGTGAAGCTCAAGGACCTCAGCGTCCTCCACCTCGCGCCCGGAGCGAAGCCCGGAAGGCTGACGATCTGGACGAAATCCGCTCTGGAGAAGCTTGACGAGAAGATGCTGGGTGGTCTGGCATGAGGTCCTCCGAGATAATCAAGCGCGTGGTGATAACCCAGGACGCGGTCTCGCTCATCGAGAAGGAGAACAAGCTAACCTTCATCGTGGACGTTGAGGCGACGAAGGGGGATGTCAAGCGGGCGGTCGAGGAGCTCTACGGGGTGAAGGTCGAGAGGGTTAACACGCTGATAACCCCGCGTGGGGAGAAGAAGGCGTACGTAAAGCTCAGGCCCGAGTATAGAGCCGCCGACCTAGC
>JAPDJZ010000119.1 GCA_029258815.1 archaeon | reverse complement strand
CAAACACCTATTTATGAATATGTAAGTTCCAATTGATATAAATATTATGTCGATAAACTATAAACGGTCATTTTCCTACAACCGGCTTGGAAGATGAGTACCGTCGTAGGCATCAGCAAAACCGTGTTTGCCATCGGATGCGTCGTCAGCCTTGTCACCGGCCTGTTCATAGGCGCCTTCGCCCTAGCTCCGTTCTTCACGAGAACAGAGAGGGAAGTGCTCGTCGTAATGGGCTCGACCACCGTCCTGCCGATAATGGAGGATTGCGCCCAGAAGTTCATGGAACTCCACCCGAACACAGACATAAGGGTGTCGGGGGGAGGAAGCGGAGTTGGAATAGCCAACCTCATAGACGGAGTCTGCGACATAGCGATGGCGTCCAGGGAGCCGACGGAGGAGGAGTACCAAGCTGCAGCCGAGGCGGGTGTGGACATGGTTCTGCATCCGATAGCCCTCGACGCCGTCTGTGTGATAGTCCACCCATGCGTCGAGAACGCCCTCGGTGAGCCCTTGAAGCTGAAGATCGAGGAAGTCAGGGAAATATTTACAGGGAGGTTGACTTACTGGGACCAAGTCGACCCAAGGCTTCCGCACGAGCCTATAACCGTGTTCATAAGGGAGCCGGGCTCAGGGACGAGGGGAACGTTCGAGGAGCACGTGCTCAGGGAGGGCGACATCTGCGTCGGCCACGAGAAGCATGGGAACCCCGCCATGAGAGACGCTGTGGCCACGACGGAGTGGTCGATAGGCTACGTAGGTCTCGGATTCGTCACTGAGAACGTAAGGGCTGTGTGGATATACAACGATAACCTGGGCACGTACGTGCAACCCGGCGTGGATGCCGTAAAGAACGGAACGTACCCGCTCTCCAGGAAGCTGTATCTGATAACGAACGGGACGCCAGAGGAGGGTTCGCTCATCGACAGGCTCATAGACTTCGTTTTAAGTCCCGAGGGTCAGCAAATAGTCGAACAGAAGGGCTTTATACCACTAACAGACTGAAAATAAAGCCTTAATAACAACCCCTTTTTTAAGTTAAGTTCTCTTGACGACTCTACGACGCAAAAAGAGGCCACTTTGTAGGGGCTACATAAAGCAATTTCATATTACTATATAGCTTACGTTTTGTGCTATAAACTACCTTACACAACCATATTAGGTTAGGAGAGTAGTGATTTTTGAATGGGCTTGAAAGGTGGACACACCGATGCGTTCAAGCTCATTTTCGGCGCATGTGCCATTACCTCAGTCGTCGTACTGTTCCTGATAATCATCTTTACCTTAGAGAACGCCGTTCCGGCGTTCTATGGAAGATTGCTGACGTTCGAGAACCTCTGGGCAGCCGAGTATAACAGGTTCGGCCTCTACACGCTCGTAGCGAGCACGGCCATGGTCTCAGTCGGCTCCCTTGCCATATCCACCCCTACAGGCGTTCTCTCAGCTGTGTTCATAGCCAAGTTCACGCCAAGTTACCTCAGGGATGTCTTCAAGACTGTTGTCGAGTTTCTCGGAATGATACCATCCGTCATCTACGGGTTCATCGGCTACATGTTCCTCGCACCAACCATAGCAAGACTATTCGGCCTGAACTTTGGGCAGAACGCCTTGTCAGCCTCGATAGTCTTGGCGGTGATGGTAGTGCCGACCATCGTAAGCCTTTCCACCGAGGTCATAATGTCCGTCCCGAGGGAATACGAAGAAGCGGCGATGGCCCTCGGAGCGAGGGGCTGGCAGACACTTCTGCATGTGACCGTCCCAACGGCCATGCCCGGCATCGTAAGTTCCGTGATGCTGGCGTTTGGAAGGGCATTAGGTGAGACCATAGCCGTCCTCATGGTGGCGGGATGCCCGACGAGGCTCTCTGGGCCTGTGTGGAACTTTCTTCAGCCAGTTTACCCGATGACGGCGGCCATAGCCATGGGCATGGGTGAAGCTGAGGTCGGGGGAGTTCATTACCACGTCCTGTTTGCCGTCGCAGCCATACTTCTGGCCTTTGTGTTCGTCGTGAACTTCGCTGCGGACATCCTTAGAAGGAGAGCTCCAAGGAGGA
>JAPDJZ010000035.1 GCA_029258815.1 archaeon | reverse complement strand
ATGCTCCACCTGCCTGAGGGCTTCAGGGACGCTAAAACGGGCGGTAGGATCACGGCCCAATCGATTAGCAGGCATGTTCAGCCGGGTCAGCTCTTCTACCTAACCTTCCTGCTGAACATCGCGGAGGACGCCGAGATCGGGGAGCACGAAGCCAGCCTAGCCCTGAGATACGTCGAGTGGGACGAGGACACCTACACGATAACCCACGTCAAGATAAGGTTCAGGGTTACCGGCAGAAGCATCCTAGAGCCCGCGCTCAGCGTCAGGGAGCTCAAGCCCGGCGAACCCGAAACCCTAGAGCTCGAGATCAAGAACAGCGGCTCCGCTGAGGCGTCGTCAACCGAGATCTGGATCGAGCCTGGATCTCCCGGCCTCGCGATCTTGGAAGGCGGTGGAAGGCACTTCCTAGGGAACTTGATGCCGGGCGGCTCGGCGGTCGTACCGCTCAGGGTTCTAGCGGCCAGATCCCTAGCTGACTCGACCACGAGCGTCGTGATTACGATAACCTACCTAAACCCCTACGGCTTCAAGGTTCAGGAAACCCATAGGCTCTCGCTCAGGGTGAAGCCCATGGAGGGGGTCGGGGTGGTTCTAGACGTTTCCCTGGAGAACCCGATTCTAGAACCCAGCAGGTCGAGCTCCCTAACGATACGCGTCGCGAATAGGGGGCGCGAGCCCGCTAGAGACGTTAACGTCGAGATAGGGCTACCCCAGCTCCCGAACCCGCCTCTAACCCTTCAGGAGGGAGCCCTATCCGTCAAGCTGGGCGACTTGGAGCCGGGGGCCGAGAAGAGCCTAAGCGTTAAGGTCTTCGTGAACGAGCTGGCGTCCGGGAAATCGTACTCCATCCCGGTTACGATAGCCTACGCGGATGAGGAGGGCAGGCACCTCATCCAGAAGGGGTTAACGATAACCGTTCTCGAGGAGAGCGCGAGGAATAGGCTTAGGATCTACTCGACGGAATACGTTAGGGGAGGGCTGATCGAGGAGGCCAACATAACGATAGAGAACATATCCGGGGGAGACCTAGAAGACGTAACGATAACGATCTCGCCGACCGTGAGCTGGGTAACCCTGCTAGGGCCGACCACCTGGAACATACCCAAGCTCGCGAACGGCGAGGTGAAGGTGATAAAGCTGAAGATCTACGTCCCTTCCGAGACCGCCGCCGGGTCGACGATCGGGGAGCCGTTCAACCTAAGGGTGGACGCGAGCTTCAGGGAGCCTGGAGGCGGAATCAGAAGCGAGAACCACCTCCTCGGAATGTACGTTGAGGGGATAATCGAGATGAAGCTTCAGGAGCTTTCGATCGAGAGGCTTGGGGGAGATCTGCTCTTGGTCGGGAGGCTTCTGAACGAGGGAACCGAGAAGGCGTCCTACACGGAGGTTAGGGTGGCGGGCGGCGACATCCAATCCGAAAGGGTAAGCTACTTAGGTGACGTGGAGCCGAACGCCCCAATCCTCTTCAACATACCGATAGAAAGGCTCGCCAAGTCCGAGGGGAGGATCAAGGTGGTTCTAAAGGTAACCTACCTGAACTCTCTCCGAGAGCGGGGGGAGGACGTCATCGAAGCCTTCGTTGAGGCGCCTGGGCCGAGCGCCGAGGCCAGCGAGGCCGAGCAGCCCTCCATCTGGGAGCAGCTCCCGGCTATGCTCCTGATAGCCGCGGTGGTCGTTGTGGCGATCGCGATCTACGCCGTTAGGAGGTCGAGGAGGGTTGAATCCTCTTGACATCTCTTGGTACGCCTTCAAGGGCCTTAGGGATAGGAAGGCTAGAAGCATACTGACGATACTTGGGATAACGATAGGGATAATCGCCGTCATAACCCTAATCTCGAACACGAGCGGCTTCGATAACTTCCTAACCGACGTCCTCTCCCGGATCGGAAGCAACAACATCTGGATAATTCCCGTCGAGGGAGGAATCAAGTTCACGGATACCGATGTTATCATGCTTTCAAGGCTTCCCGGGGTAAGGGCCACGGCTCCATTCTATCTTAGAAGGGTTCTATTGAGATCCGGCTCGATCGAGAAGCAGGTGAACTTCATAGCGACCGATCCGAAGATTGTG
>JAPDJZ010000041.1 GCA_029258815.1 archaeon | reverse complement strand
CCAGCCCTGATCACCCGCGCCGCCCTCAACTCCTCCGACATACCATTCATCGTGGTCGATGCCGGATCCTATGTGGAGCCCAAGATACCTCACGTGGATCTTCCGAGTAGGGTCGTTGGGGAGAGGATAGATCTCGGCCGAGCCCTCCCCTACGATGTCGCGAGAAGCTTATTCGAGGAGAGCAGGGCATTAGCCGATGAGCTCGCGCGGCTAGCCGAGCTTATAATCTTGGGTGAGAGCATCCCGGGTGGAACCACGACGACACTGGGGATCTTGATGGGCCTCGGATACGAGGCGTGGGGTATGGTTAGTAGCGCGGCCCCCGAGAACCCGCGAGAACTTAAGCGGGAGATCGTTAAGAGGGGGTTGGGGAGGTCTGGCGATCTTCCAAGCCGGGATCCTTTCAGGGCCGTGGCTAGGCTTGGAGACCCCGTCCACGTCTCTATGGCGGGCTTTCTGGCCGGGGCGGTTGAGCGGGATGCGAGGATAATCCTTGCTGGCGGGACTCAGATGGCCGCCGTGCTCGCCGTAGCCAAGCACGCCAAGGTATCCTTCGAGGGGAGGGTTTTGGTGGGGACGACTAGATGGCTGCTCAGCGATGATTCATCCGATCTAGTGGGCCTCGTGAGGATGATCTACCCCAGCGCGCCGATCATAGCATATAACCTCGACTTCTCAAACGCCCCCCACGAGAGCCTAAGATACTATGAGAGGGGCTATGTTAAGGAAGGGGTCGGGGCCGGCGGAACGTGCATAGCCGCGGCGGTCAGGGGCGTGACCGATCAGAAACTCCTCCATAGCATCTACGAGGAGTATGAGGAGCTCATCAGCAAATCCGCCTAAACGCGTGTGAACGGACGCGACCTCGTCGGGCGATCGCGAAATTTTTGGTCGGATTATCCATCCAAAACTTCTTATACCCCGCATAAGAACCTTGGAGAGGGTGAGGTTGTGGGAGCCGCGCCCTTCCTCCACGATTTTCTACGATTTCTCAGAGAGGCCATGATTAAGCCTAGGCTGGGGCTCCATAGCGGCTGAGGTGGTGAAGCCGTGCTTAGGAAGGAGGTGGTCGGGGAAGATACCTTGGTTATAGAGTTTGGGGGGAGGGCGAGGGCCCTATCCTCGACGATCACAGGGGGCGGGCTTAGGGAGCTGACGCACGTCGTATTTCACAGGGTTGATCCCGGCTTCAACGAACCCGACCCAGCCCGATACGCCGAGAGCCTTCTAGAAAGGCTGAAGCTCCCGAGGAGGAGCTCCGCGGTATTCCTAACGGCCGTGGATGTCGTGAAGGAGCATATCGATCTTGAGGTGGATTCGCCGACTAAGATCGCGTTGATAGCTAGCGTCGGGCTCAGCCACGGCGCATCCATCGGGGCTAAAGGGTCTGGGGAGATGCCGGGAACCATAAACATCCTACTCTTCGTGGAGAAGCCCCTAGCGGATAGAGCCCTCGTAGACTTGGCGGGGGTTGTAAGCGGCGCGAAGGCCGTCGCTCTAGCGGATCTAGCTCTCTCAAGAGGCTATAATCTGGGCAGGGTTTACGCGACCGTAACCGACTCCCTAGTCATAGCGTCTGGGATGAATTCGGGGGATCGGGGGTTCTATGCTGGTCCGGCGACCCCAATAGGATCGGAGGCCGCCAAGCTGGTCTATGAGGCGGTAGTTTCGGCGGGGCTTAGGAGCATGGGCGTGGAGGAGAGGTTTAGGAACGTCTTCGGCGTGGACTTGAGCTGGGTCGCCGAGGCGGCTGCCAAGATCTATCGGAGGGCGCCAATCCCAAGCTTATCGGAGGCCGAGGTCGGGAGAGAGGTTGAGACGGAGCTTAGAGAGCTTCTAAGGGATCCGAATATCTGGGCTCTCGCCCTCGCCGCCCGCAACCTAGACTGGCACGGCTTGGCCGGAACGCTTCCAGAGTTAAGTCGAGACGAGTATCTGGGCGACTCGAAGAAGATCCTCGCGGACGAGCTTCTCGGGATAACCCTAGCCCTCTACATTAATGGCTGGAAGGCCCTCTTCGCCTACTATTGGATCGACTCGGCCAAGGAGGGATTTGAGGAGCTTGGAGATAAGCCGATGTTCATGGATGACGTCCTCGCATCGCTGATAGGCTCAATCCTG
>JAPDJZ010000146.1 GCA_029258815.1 archaeon | reverse complement strand
CTGTCCCTCTTCCTCGCGGAGGATGAAGCAAGAATGCCCAAGATAGGTTAAGGTAACCTCTGCCCACCCACCGTACATGAACCCCAAGGCCAACGCTGCCGCGAAAAGCGTTTTACGCATCCCTTTTTCACCTCCCAACTTTACCACGCCACTTAACCCGTCGGAACCTAAACCCAATCCCCCACGATGCATTTTCATGCTTCCCCAGCTACTGAATGGCGAGACTCACCACATTACGAAACCGAATGGAAAAATATTTTCGACTACGCAAAGCACTCTAACCTATGGGTTCCTCCTCTGTCAAGTAAAACCCTGCTGAGCTTCAGACATAGGTTGGTTAAGCCATTGGTTGAGGGAAATAAGAAGGAGGAATGTTCCACTATCTCCCACATATCCTCGTAGCTCGCCTTCACCCTGGGTTTGCTTTTCAGTTGCCTGGTCCCCACACGCACCATTTACCCATCTCCCGATACTTGTGGACCTGTTATGCCAAATGTGGTCACATCATCGCACGTATGATGCATGCAGTTTCTCACGGGCTTCAAGTGCGTGCCACGTGAAACTTCCCGTTACACCCTTTCGGTCTCACGGAGCATGCGATCGAGGGTGAATTCACGCGGAGGCTTATCGTGACCGGCTTGGTCACAAGTGCAAAGCGGGAACTCGTATCAGAAAGACCTCCACGGAGACAAACCTTTTGGAGACCGGATCGGGATTAAGGAGAGCTGTCTCGGGGTCACCGCCCCGAGGAGCGCCTCCGAGCCCGGGTCGTCGAAGATCGCGATCGTCGTAGCCGTCGATCTCCACCACTTCGCAGCCATCGCGTTCAATGACCTTCCCATTGGCGAGCCTCAAACGTCGCTTGAAGCTCGGTTTGTACCCCAACTCCTCCAGGGTCGGCCGCGGCACCCAAGTGTAGGGGCTCCCGTATCCATTAGAGCCTCCACCTGGAGCTTCGGATGTCATCCTGGCTATAAAGAATGGTCGGGTAGCGGAATGTACCTATGACCGTTCACATCCCAGCCCGTCACGCCAACCGACTGCGCACAAGACCCGGTCAAGCTTACTTACCAGGCCGGCTCAGCATCATATTGTTCTGACATATCAACTAGGATATTATTTAATAGACCGGATCGATTTCAGAGAGGACCAGACTGGAGGCTCAATATGGTTTCACAGGATGGTGTGAGCCGATTGCGAGGGCTACAAAGCAAAATTTTTCTTTTGGTTTTTGTCTTGTTTGCAGCTTTCTTAATTGTCATGTGCAGTCCCGTGCCGGTTTTGGCCGGTGCTCGGCGCGTTGAGCCATTGTTAACAACCAGGTGGGGGCAACGCCACCCATACAATTTGTTCGCTCCTGTGAATCCCACTACTGGTAAGCACGAAAGATTGGGCTGCTGGTCTGTAGCTATCGCTCAGATCTTGAAGCACCTGCGATTGCAACCATACGGATACCAACATTACAAAGGAGATTTATACACGATCGACGGACATTTTGGCCACATCTTTGACTGGAGGCTCATAGCTGACGCCCTCAATGAACATTCAAGCCCCGAAGAGGTGAGGGAAACTGCCCTGTTCTGCTATTACATCGCTGTTGTCGTCCAGAAGAACTTCGGAACGGGGAGGTACATGGGTAACAGCGATGTGATACGTGCTGAATTGCATGATCATTGCCATTGCACTACAAGGCGTGTCTCGACCGCTCACCACACGCCCAGGGAAATCGAATCGTTTATCAGCGCTGAGTTGGAACAAGGAAGGCCTCTGATGCTCTATGTCCGTCCACATGCGATGGTCATTGATGGATATCGGGTGATACGGGGTGACTTTGAAGTCCATATCAACTTTGGATGGTATGGATTGTGTGACGGTTGGTATCGGTTATGGGGGGAAATACATACCCCTATCTACACTTTTACAAATCCTGATAGGTGGATCATGGCTATCCGTCCCTGAAAGACGGGCTAAGGCTATCCCTCTAGGCATTCCTTCTCCTGACAGACGTCCGGGTATAGTCCCGGGTAGTGGTGTAAATCCGGGGCCGCGAGCTGAAGGACCTCGGGTAATCGAACTGGGACCCGAGGGGGCTTGACCAAGCGGCCACCGGTGGGTTCCTTCTGGGAGTAAATCAACAA
>JAPDJZ010000043.1 GCA_029258815.1 archaeon | reverse complement strand
CCGAAGGGTCGCTTGAGTTATATTCACCTAAAAAAAGGCGTGTATTTGACACCTTCTTTCCAATGATTAATGTATGGTGGAGGTAATCCCCACCAGATATAGTAGTATACGCCTACTTGGATTTCCCCGTTTCCGCCGGACACGCAACCGGCACGATTCACAATTAAAGTAAACGCAAAAATGCATGCAAGGGTTATCACAACTATTCTTTTGGCAATTCTCCATTTCAATTAGTACGCGCCTCTATGATTACTCCGTATAAATTTCCTAATTAAATTTGCACGCTTTCTTTTCGGTAGAAAATCCAAATATGTGGAGTTCCATATTGTATTTTGGTCGGAGTGTTTCACTGGTTTGATGGTTGGCATAGTTGGGAAGCCGAACGTCGGGAAGAGCACGATGTTCGCGGCCATGACCCTCGCGCCGGTCGAGATAGCCGGATACCCCTTCACGACCATCAAGCCTAACCGCGGGATAACCTACCTCAGGATAGATTGCGCCTGCAAGGAGCTCGGCGTGAAGGACAATCCGAGAAATAGCAAATGCGTCGACGGGGTGAGGTTTATACCGGTCGAGATAATCGACTGCCCCGGGATAATCCGGGAGGCTCACGCCGGCCGCGGGCTGGGCCTGAAGTTCCTCGACGAGATTAGGCAGGCCTCAGCCCTGATGGTCGTCGCGGACGCCTCCGGCTCGACCGACCCAGATGGAAACCCGATCAAGCCCGGAACCGGAGACCCCGTCGAAGACGTTAGGATCGTGGAGGAGGAGCTGGACTACTGGATCCTCGGATTGCTCGAAGAAGACTGGAGGAGGATATGCAGGGTCGTGGAGAGTAAGGTCTCGAAGCTCGAGGAGGAGCTCGCCCGAAAGCTCTCTGGGCTGAGAATAAGCGAGGAGGACATCCGATCGGTTATCCAAGACCTGGATCTAAGCTCGAGTAAGCCCTCGGTCTGGACTAGGGAAGACCTGCACGGATTCATTAGAGGGCTTAGGGAGAGGAGTAAGCCGATAATAGTCGCCGCGAATAAGATCGATCTGCCCGAGGCCGAGGAAGGCGTGAAGAGGTTGAGGGATGCGGGGTATCCGGTCGTTCCGGTGAGCGCCGAGGCGGAGCGAATCCTGAGGCTCGCGGCCGAGAAGGGCTTGATAAAGTATCTTCCCGGGGACAGCGGCTTCGAGATAATCGACGAGGGCAGGCTCACCTCAGGCCAGAAGAAGGCGCTAAAGCTCATCGAGGAGAGGGTTCTCGAGAAATGGGGCTCGACCGGGGTTCAGGAGGTCGTGAACAAGGCGTATTTCGAGGAGCTTAGATACATACCGGTCTACCCGGTCGAGGATCCGGAGAAGCTCACAGACCGCGATGGAAACGTTCTGCCAGACGTCTACATCCTTCCCGAGGGATCCACCCCAAGAGATCTAGCCTACGCCATACACACAGACCTCGGAAAGACGTTCCTCTACGCGATCGACGCTAGGAGGAAGATTAGGCTGGGGGAGGATTACAAGCTGAAATGGGGGGACATAATCTCGATCGTGGCAGCCGGGAAGAGGGGATAGAAGAATCTCCTACTCTTCCACTCCGTCTCCTAGGTATTTCGTCGAGTAGTATCCCCACTCCTTCTTCTTTCCAAAGCTTCTAACGCCCCGCTCCCTAACCTGTCTTCTGAGCTTCTCGGCCTGCTTCCCGCTGATCTCCCCCCTCTTCTCGAGGTAGTCTATCACCTCGAACGCCTCCGAGTCGTCCTCGCATCTCCTCAGATAGTCTATCGGGGTGGGCATGCTCGGCTCTCTAGGCCTCTCCGCTTCCCGCTCGGCCTCCTCCCGGTCGAGCCTAACCGCGTCGATGGAGACGCTCATCTTCTTTAGCTCCATCTCCCGGTAAAGGTTTGGGAACAGCTTTCTGAAGTCCTCCCTATCGATCTCCATTCCACGCCTCCTCCGGTATGAAGAGCTTATCCGGCTCCTCCTCCAAGATCTTTCTCAGCTCCACCGGGTTTAAACCTTTCTTGGGGTCTCCGAATATTTCGCATCTAGCCGGATTAAGATACCATTCATGCTCCTTTAGGATTACCTCCGCCGCCCTCCCGCTTCGGGTCTCGACCCTTATCCTCCAGAGGCTTCCCTGCCTAAGCGGCTCCGGAACCTC
>JAPDJZ010000134.1 GCA_029258815.1 archaeon | reverse complement strand
GCCAGGCCCCCGGAGCCGGGGACCTTCGACTTGCATGGCTTAGTCCCACCCCGATAGCAGTGGGGTCCGGCAGGATCAACCGGAGTCGCACCACCTGGGGAGCGGCGCCTCCGGCGGGGGTTTTGCGAGGGCCCCGCGTAAGACCTGAGCTTCATCTCCTGCTTGCTCAGGTCCCCATCTTGTGGCTGGCGGAGGAGACCGCCCACACATTTGGAGGCCGTTTCCGGCCCTTGGGTCTTCGTGGGCGGTACCGCCGTCGCCACCAGCCATCTTATATGGGGTGGATGGAGGATAAAAGCCTTTTCTTCTAGGCTTCTCGGCGCGCTTCCTGATTTAAGACTTATATCAGGTTTTCGAGATATTCGGGCGGGAATGGGTAATCGCCGAGGCGTCGATTTTCCCGCAGTTATCTTGGCCGCTGGAGAGGGGAGTAGGCTTAGGCCCTACTCGGCTGAGGCTCCCAAGTGCTTGATGGAGCTCGAGCCCGGGGTTAGGATACTGGATTTCATCTTGGAGAGGGTTAGGGGCGCCGGCTTCCGGAAGATCTACGTGGTCGTGAGGGCCGGCCGCTCCCGGGTCCTCCGCGAGAGCGTCGAGGGCGGGGACGTGGAGTTCATCGAGGTGGATCTCGACTCCTTCGAGAACCTGTATAGCTTGGGGATTGCCGCTAGGAGGATCGGCGGCAGGTTTCTCGTCTTAATGTCCGATCACATCTTCGAGAGGGCTCTCCTAGAGGCCGTTCTCGACCGCGCTAAGGCGGCCGAGGAGGCCTTCGTCGTATGCTTGGACATGGAGCCCGCCGTCGCCGAGGCGGAGGAGGGGCTTAAGCTCCGGATCGAGGGTGGGAGGATCGTCGAGGCCGGGAAATCCCTAACCCCGATCTATGGGATAGATACCGGGCTGATCTACTGCAACGCCTCGGCTCTAAAATACATCGAGAAGGCTTTGGAGAAGGGGGGGCCCGGGGCCTCGATTAGGGACGCGCTGAATCTCGCCGCCGCCGAGGGCGAGGTTGGATACGTGGACGTGACGGGCCTTCTCTGGAAGGACGTGGACACCTCCGAGGACCTGGAGAAGGCTAGGGAGCTTTACTGGAAGATCCTGAAGCGGGAGCTCATTAGGCCTAGCGACGGCTGGATCTCCCGTTATCTTAACCGCTCCATCTCCTCGAGCATCTCGATAGCGCTTTACAAGAAGAGGATTTACGTGAATCCGAACCTCATCTCGCTGTTCTCGTTTCTCGTAAGCTTGATCGGGGCCGTGCTCCTAGGCCTTCACAACCTCCTCCTCGGCGGAATCCTAGTTCAGGCTTCCTCGATAATCGATGGGATGGATGGAGAGCTCGCGAGGCTTTTCAAAAGGGTTTCCGGGTTCGGGGCGGTTCTCGACTCATTCCTAGATAGGCTCGCGGATCTAGCGATAATCGGCGGAATGATCTTCGCCATCTGGCCCCTCGGCCTGGTTCAAGCCCTCGCAGCCCTCCTAGCCTCCGCAAACGCGATTCTCGTAAGCTACGTAACCCATCTTCTCCAAGGATCCGGAATCGACGTCTCGAAGATTAGGAGGATCCCGGTTACGCGCGATGTCAGGCTTTTCGTAGTCTTCGCGGCCGCCCTACTAGGATTCATCGAGGCGGCTCTCTACTTTCTCGCGCTCGCGCCCTTCGCATACTACGTTGCGGGGGTCGCCTTAGCGTGGAGGTCTCGGCAAGTCGGGCCCGTTCGGGCTCCCAGCTCTCGGAGGAGCCCGTGGCCTCCCATTCCGCGTAGGTTTACCCCGGTGAAGAACGCGCTCTCCGAGCTTATCGGGAGAGTCTTGAAGTTCATCGTCGCCTTCCTAATCCTGAAGCTCCTCACCCCGATCCTCTCCGGCTTCACGCTCATCGAGTTCGGGGATACGGCTCTAACATCGACCCACGTCCTCCTAGTTCTCGAGATGCTGGTGGTGATATACTTCGGCTACGCGATATTCTCATCCGTTAGGAAGCTCGCGGATCTCATAGCCTTCAGGCTCGTTAGCAGGGTTGGGGCGACGAAGGAAACCCTGAGGAGGATATTCCTGGACCTAACCTACGCCATCTTGGGGTTGATAGCTTGGGTCTACGCGACGAATCTAGCCGAGATACCGCTGATCGGGGAAACGCTCTCGAAGCTCGTCATGGCGGCGGCCGCCATCTTCTTCTTCATAAGCCTCTACAGGCTCG
>JAPDJZ010000120.1 GCA_029258815.1 archaeon | reverse complement strand
CCCCGAGGAAGCCGCGGCACACTACGCCACAGTAGCCGACAATTTAGCCCAAGTTTCAGAGCTGTTCCCGTTCCCACCCAAAGGGTCAGTTAGTGTTGAGAAAAGGAGAAAAGCTGTTAAGCATCTAGCCGCGGCGCAGAAAGTCGAGGAACGCGCCCTTGAAACATTGAAAGAACTCCTAAGAATACTTGTGTGATGATTCTTCATCTAATTGCTCTGTAAATAGTAGCTGAGATCCTGATGCGGCTGTAAATAGGGCCGTAAGGAGTCAGCTTTTAATCACAATTACTGTACCCACTCCGCCACCTCTGTAGGCGTCGCCTAGCTCCTTCGCGAAGAATTGTCTGGCTTCTTCTCCGCTGCAGTGTATTGGGTAGAGCTCCTTTACTCCAAGCTTTTTGAAGGTTTCAGCTATCTCCCCAAGTCTGTGTGCGCTCGCCCCTATGAGGTGGAAGCCGCCTACAACCGCGTAGACGGGGAGTCCCGTAACGTTGTGCGCATACATGACTATGTTGTCAACGCCCGGATGAGCGCAGCCAGTAACGACTATCAGCCCATTACCCTCCACGTAGATCAGCAGGGCTATCTCGTAGGGCGGCCCGCGAAGCGGGGCAGTTACAGCTACGCCCTTAGCGAGCACTGTGGTTTTGCTTATCTCGACTGGCTTTAGGCCGAGCTTCTCTATCCTCTCTTTTAGGCTGGGAGACGCCCCCGCTGGAATGTATACCGTGGCTCCCGGCTTGGCTTCGGCTACTGCAGCCAGCCCGCCAGCATGATCTCCGTGCTCATGAGATATGACTACCGCGTCTACGTTGGCTATGCTTATTCCAAGCGCTTCCAGGTTTTTCTTTAGGAGTTCAGGGCTTGGGCCCGTGTCGAAGAGCAGCCTTATGCCGTTGACTTCAACGTATATTGATATTCCCCACATCGTTTCCAGTTTTTCCGGGCCGGGGTTATTATCCACGACGACGATGAGCTTGGCACTGCGGGCTGGACTAATCTCAAGCTTTACCTCGCTCGCAATATTTGTTGCCTCTTCCTTCTTGGAAGTGAAAGCGTAGAAAAGAGCTAAGGCAACGACTACAAGAGCTAAAATTGCTATAAACTTCCTCAGACTCACATATAAAATACTTTTATGCGGCATTTTAAAGTTCTCCTAGCCGTTGAGGAGCACCAGCCAGCCGCCGCGGTCTCTGCAAAAGCTTTTTATATATTTGTGCATATGCACAGAATGGTTGCCATGGAGACTTGTGGCGTGCTCGCGTATTATTTAACCGTAGGTGTGGAAGGGTGCTTGCCTTGTCTAGGCGGGTGAAAGCTTTAATTCCAACTTACGAGCCGTGCGGCCTGGACGCGCGCATCTACCCCCACTGGAAGGATGCCAGCTGCTTCACCCTTATCGAATTCGACGAAGAGAAAATCTACAATGTAAAAGCCGAACGGCTAGCTTCGGACGACCTGATAATTAACCTCGTGAAGAGAGAGGGAATAGGCTATGTCATCGCCCTCTCTCTAAGCGTAAGAGCTGTAGAGTTGCTTAACAAGGTCGGAGTAACTGTTCTCACCGGGAATGCGAAAACAGTTAGAGAGGCCATACAGCATTTCCGAAATAAAAAACTCTACATTTTAAAAGTTGTTAAAACCAAGATGTGAAAACCCTTGCATTATTTATTCTTTGACCATGCCTTCCCAAAGCACATGTTTAGCGTTGTAGATAGGTTGACGTTTACTTTGCATAGAAAATACGTAGAGATAAAGGTGATACGTGATGAAGGTGCTGGTGTTTGGTAAAGGAGGTTCCGGCAAGAGCACCGTTGTCGCGCTTCTCGCTAAGGCGCTCGTGAAACACGGGTTTAAGGTGCTCGTGGTCGACTCTGACGAGTCAAATATGACCTTGCACAGAATGATCGGCGTAGATGCTCCGCCTATGACGTTGACGGACTACTTGGGTGGGCGCAGACGCTTGGTCGAAGCATTGTTTAAGGGCAAGAGCGAAATCGACTGGTCGTTCACAGGAAAGGGCATAAGCGGCTTGCCCAGGGAATGCGTGACCTGGCAGGGTAGGCTTGGTTTACTGGTAGTGGGCAAGGTCTCCGGCTTCGGGGAGGGGTGCGCGTGTCCTTTAAACGCTTTGACGAGGGAGTTTCTACGTAAAGTGAACATGTCTAGCGGCGAAATGATCATCGTAGATACTGACGCCGGAGTCG
>JAPDJZ010000118.1 GCA_029258815.1 archaeon | reverse complement strand
GAGAAGTATGGGGTGGCCGCGGTCTTCCTCTTCGCCCTAACCCCGCTTCCCGACGACGTGATCTACATCCCCGTAGGATTAACAGGATTAAGCGCGATCAAGTTCATGATAGCGAACATGATGGGGAAGATAATCCTCTCGTGGATAGTCGCCTACGTCGGGAGGCTATACTTCGACCTAGCCGAGCTCTTCCTGGGAGAGGAGGGAGGGATTGAAGCGACCGTTCTAGCGATCGTGGCCATGGTTCTCGTAACGGCCTTCCTACTCGTGGTGGACTGGGAGCGGGTGATCGAGGCTTGGAGGCGGAGGGGATTCTGGGCCGCCTTCAGGGAGGCGTTCTCCTCCCTAAATCCTAGATCCTCCAGAGGGAATGCTTAAAAGCCCCGATCGGCATTCTCGTAGCTATGAGCCGTACCTACAAGTGGCTCGGGGGGATAGGCTACATCCTAAGCTTCATACCCTACGTCAACTTCGTCTCCTCCATACTCATAGCCGTGGCCTGGATACTGATGGGGAAGGATACTCGCGAGAAGGTTTTTACGGTTTTGGGGATATTGATGATCGCCTTATTCGCCGCCGGCATAGCCCTAGTAGTAACGATCTTCACGTCCGTGTTCATGATGATTCCCATGGGCGGGATAGGGCCTAGCGCGGAGCTCTTCGAGAGAATCGGGCCGCTCATCGGAACGCTGATCGCGGTCGGGGGGATAATCCTCGGCCTAGTCATCGCGGTCTTCATCCTGGACATAATAGCGCACTTCAGAGCCGCGAAGATCTTCGACAACAAGTGGTTTAAGCTCGGCGGATGGCTTAGGATAGGAGAGATTATCGCGCTAGTCATAGCGATACCTCTGATCATAATCTCGATACCTTCATCGGGTCTCGGCGGGCTTCCAAGCGCCCCGGGGGCGCCCGGGTTCCCGATGGGAATCCTACTCTCGATCCTCTGGCCCCTAGCGATCTTCCTAATCGTCGCGCTTCTGGCCACAATATTCTCGATAGTAGCCTTCTTCACGATCCCGGAGGAGGAAGAGGCCGGCCGGCAATCCGCGTTCGAGGTAGAGTTTTAGGCTGCGAAGCGCCACCTTATCGTAGGTGCCTTCGGATTGAGCGGCTGGGGCGGGGTAAAGTCGTCCGAGATGGCGGCGATCGACGAGAACTCCGAGTGGCTGGGGGTCTCTAGAAGCCTTCTAATGGAGAACGCCGGCGGATGGGTCGCGAAGACGGTCTATCAGTGGCTTGGGGGAGTCGCCGATAGGAAGATACTGGTCTTCTGCGGAACCGGGAATAACGGCGGAGACGGGTTCGTCGCGGCGAGGCACCTCGCGGGCCTCGGAGCGGATGTCCACGTGATCCTAATCGGCGACCCTGATAGGATTAGAACCGGGGAGGCTAGAAGGAATTACGAGGTGCTCAGGTCGATGAGGGAGTCCGTCGACATCACGGTCGTCCGATCTCCCGAAGACTTAGAAAAGGTTGGGGAGATTCTAGAGGGCGCCGACGCGATAGTCGACGCGATCTTCGGAACCGGGATCCGGGGCGAGATCCGGGAGCCTTGGAGGTCGGCGATAATGCTGATAAACTCCGCTAACGCTCTAAAGGTCGCCGTCGACATACCCTCCGGAGTCGACCCCGATACCGGAGAGGTCAGGGATGTCTGCGTGAACGCGAACGTAACCGTAACCTTCCATAGACCTAAGCTCGGCATGCCGGCGGCCGCAGACTACTGCGGAGAGCTCGTAATCGCCCCGATCGGGGTACCGCCGGAGGCGGAGATCGTCATGGGCCCCGGAGACGCTAGGAAGGCCATCTCATCCATGAGCGATGAATCCGTTGAAGTAGCTCTTCTGGAGGAGCTCCCGGCCGAAGCCCTAGAGCTTATGGAGATGCTGGGATCTAGGGTCGACGCGAGATCTGGGAGAATAGCGTATATAGGTGGGAGGTCTGAGCTTCTGGAGAAGTGCGGCGGCGCATCGGCGGTAATCGGAGTCGGGGTATGGGCGGATGACCGTAGGCTCATCTCAATAGTTGATGAGAGCTACGCGTTGAGAAATCTCGGGATAACTCTCGAGGGGAGGTTGAATGAGAAGTATCGGGTGCTATCGAGGAAAGCCTCGGAGCTTGAGAAGCCGGTATACGTATTGGGGCGCGAGACTGATCTCCTCATAGGCTCCTCGAAGTGGAAGCTTAGCTGGATGGATAGACCTCTAAACGAGGCCGGGCTGAATACGCTCATCGCCGC
>JAPDJZ010000100.1 GCA_029258815.1 archaeon | reverse complement strand
CCGGTCAGCGTAGCCACAGACGGGCAAAGAGTGATAGTGGCCGACACGTACAACCACAGAGTACTCATCTGGAACCAGTTCCCAACCAGAAACGGACAGCACTCTGACGTAGTACTTGGCCAAGAAACCTTCGAAGAATACATGGCAGGCTCAATAGCCTGGCCATGGAGCGTCTGGACCGACGGAAAAAAGCTCGCCGTAACCAGCACGCAGGGCCGCGCCGTGCTCATCTGGAACAAGTTCCCCGCGAGAAACAACCAGCCCCCAGACCTCGTACTGATGATTGAAGAATTCGGAACCCCCAGAAACATCGAGTCAGACGGAGAAACCTACTTCCTAGTTGGCGACCACAACGCCAAAGGCGCCAGCCGAGGAGGAACCTTCATATGGCTCAGCTTCCCCAAGAAAGAAGACGAAAAATACGACATCTTCCTAGAAGGAGAAGTCCTTTGGGCCTCAGAAGTAATCGGCGACGACCTCTTCGGAATAGCAAACGCCAACCCCATGATAATACACAACTTCAGAAGCCTAAAAGGAGACATAGACCTAATGGAGCTAGTGAGGACGGGCGCAGCCGAAGCCTTCAACATATACCTGGACGACGGAGACGGCTCCGGAGCAGTCTACGTAAACAACGGAACACACGAAATAACCTACATCTCCCTGTACAACGGGGGCAGGGTTGTCGGGTACTTTGGCAAGCCAGAAAACAAGCCGCCCGACTTCACCATAGGCTCGGAAGAGGTTATGGTGAACCCGTTCACCGACAAGTACTTCTTCACAGACGGCGGAAAACCAGTCAGCAACGGCCAGAGCCTAGTAGTCCTCGCCGGCTACAACAGGAGAATCGAGGTGTGGCGCAAACTGCCCGACGAAAGCGGAGCCCTACCAGACATCATCTACGAACTCGACTTCGAGCCAATAGGCGGCGAATTCTACGGCGACAAGTTCTACGTAGCCGGTAGGGGCGGAGCCGGCGGCGGCCTAGCCGTATGGAGCATAGAAGGACTACTAAACGGCGAACAGCCCGAGGCGCTAATCACCGGAGAATTCGCCGGCATAGACCTCAGAGAAGCCAGAGACATAGCCTTCGACAACAGGTACGCCTACCTACTTGCCGAAGGAAAAATCTACGTATTCAAGCAGCCCTTCAGCCTAGACTCCAAGCCCATAAAGGAGATAACCCACAACTGCGAGTTCAGAGCCATCAGCAGTAACGGAGAGAAGCTAGCAGCCGTCACGGCGTGCAGCGAAGTACTCATCTACGACGTAGACACAATCACCGGCGACAAGCCCAGGTACATCACGCTAAGAGGATTCAACCTCCCCGAAGACGCATACATAAGCAAAAACAAGCTCTTCGTAGCAGACACCGTCTTCAACAGAGTCCTCATATGGAACACCATCCCCCAAACCGGAGAAGAAAAACCCGACGTAGTAATAGGCCAAAACAATTTCGAAGAATGGCAGCCCCCCAAATACACGCGGGACGGCCTATTCTGGCCAGGCGCAGTATGGTACGACGGCACCTACCTATGGGTAGGCGAATACAAATTCTCAAACAGAATCCTAAGATACTCACCCCAAACAAAACCATAAAACCTGAACCCTTATCATCACTCAGGCAAGCTTACCATACTGCCCAAGCCTTCCAGACTACACCGCAAAAAGCCACAACTCCACATTAAGCAAGCAACGACTAGCGCCCCCAAAAGCTGAAACCTATTCTTAAACCAATCCGCGGCAAAAAACTGCGTATCACAAATTCAACCGCCATATCAATCTAAACCAATTATAAAGTACGATTTCACAGATGCCTACAATAAACATACAAACCATAGGCAAACACTTTCACAGAATCAGGCCCCTGGCTCCAAAAGCAACTAATAAATAGCTCAAGACAATATTCCCACAGTGGGAATATGGGAATATACCTTGAACTCGACGAAAAAGGCAGGCTACTAATACCCAAAAAGTTCAGAGAAAAACTTGGAACCAGGCGGGTAAAGCTCGTAGTCAGGAAAGACGGAGTAATAGAGCTACACCCCCTCCGCGACCCCCTCAAACTCAAAGGCTCAGTAAAACTACCCTACACCGTAGAAGAACTCGAGGAAGCCAGCGAAGAACATGTACTCAAACGCCAAGAAACGTAAAGAGCTCCTCCTAGACACATGCGTATTCCTACACTACCTCCTCGGCGATAAGCTAGCGGACAAAGCGGAAATCCTAGTAAGACTCGCCCTCGAAGACAAAGTAACGCTAGCCGTATC
>JAPDJZ010000171.1 GCA_029258815.1 archaeon | reverse complement strand
CGGTCAGATAAGCAACTGGAAGTATCAGATCAAGTATTTCGAGGAGAGGTATAGGGTTATAGCTTATGATCAAAGGGGGTTCGTGAAATCGGATAAGCCCAAGAGGGTTAGGCTTCAAGACTATCTCGATGATCTAGATAGGATAATGGCGAGAACCGGGGTCAAGCCGGAGAACGCTGTGATCATAGGCCATAGCTTCGGGGGGATGATAGCTCAGGCATATGCGAGAGAGAAAGCCATTAGGGGATTAATCTTGGTGGGGTCGCTGACGAAGATCAAGCCCGACATAATCGATAAGATAACCTGGTATCTCCCATCCGTCTTCTGGAGAAGATTATTCTTCCACGAGAACCCGCTCACGAGAAGAGTCTATAGGGATATGTTCTTCAGCCCCTCAACTCCAGCCGAGGTCTTCGAGGAATTCCTCAGAGATAATAAGGAGTATCTTGAATCCCTTCCAGCCCACGCCTTCAGGTATGGGAAGTACTTCACGGACTACGATGCATCTAAGTGGCTTCACGAGGTGAGGGCTCCGACCCTGATCGTGGTGGGGAGAGACGATAAGGTCACCCCGCCGAGCGAGAGCGAGAAGATAAGCCGCCTAATCCCGAACTCCAAGCTCATCGTAGTCGAGAACGCCGGCCACCTAATCCTATACGAGAGACACGAGGAACTGAATAGGTTGATCGAGGAATTCGTGCAGAAGCTTTAAGGGATAATGTAGTACAAGCGCGTTACATGATGGCCAGAGTAGTAAAATATCCTAAGCAGATAACCCTCAGACTCACAGAAGCCCAATACAAGTGGGTCAGAAGCCAAGCCAGAAAAAGAAAGGTGAATGAAAGCGACATCATAAGAGAATTAATCGATAGGGTCATGGCCGAAGGCTAAGAGCTGGATATCCTCAGCTTTCCTGAAAGCCTAATAAGGGCTTCTAATCCTTCCCTCATAATCGGATACTTGAATAAGCCCATGAAAAACTCCTTTGCTTCCTCCAGCTTAATATGCCTCCCCATGGCCTTCTCCCATTCCGACGTGAATCTAATAAAACCGGTAACTCGACCTCGACCCTCGACTCTAGGCTTCTCAAAAAAGACCTCGACATTCTGAGGCTCTATCGAAATCCAATCATCAAGCTTAACATCCTCACGCAAATAACTGCTAAGCAAAAGGAAAAGCCTATGAACCTTAACCCACTCCTCAGACGTAAGAAGCTTAAGATACCGTTGATCAACCTCCCGAAAATCTCCAATACACTTCTCAAAAAACTCAAAAATCATACTATCACTCCAACCCTTCCTGCTAATCTCGAAGATTACATTAAAGGGATTCTACGAATCACGATAAAGCCTAACCTCAAAACCATAGACCTCAAACTTAAGCTCCTCAACCATAATCAAATAAAACCCAACTAGACAGATATTCCTTTCCGATCGCACATCACAAATTATATAAGAGGATTGGGGGCTCAGCCCCCTTATTTATTTGTTATGTTTATCCACCTCGCATTACGCCGGCGGGTGGATTCGAACCACCGACCCCCGGGTTAACAGCCCGGCGCTCCACCAGACTGAGCTACGCCGGCCTATCGGAAGGCTTTTCCACGTTTCTATTTATTTTTTTATGAGCGGGTTCCCGCCGGCTTCGCTTGCTCCGAGTTTATATTTTGATTATGTTTCGGGTTTTCTCGGGATCGCGGAGGCGATGCTCGGTGTTGGGGGATGATTTGCTGAGGGAGCTGCGGCTCATCGTCGGGGATGATTGGGTTGTTGCGGGCGATGTCTCGGGATACCTCCATGATGAGACCCTCCAGCCCATTAGGCCGGAGGCTTCTAGGGATGTCGTCGTCGTGAAGCCCGGCTCCGCGGAGGAGGTTTCGGAGGTCTTGGCTCTGGCTAATCGTAGGAGGGTTCCGGTTTTCCCCAGGGGCGGGGGGACCGGGCTTGTCGGGGGATGCGTTCCGACGAGGAGCGGAATAGTTTTGTCGCTCGAGCGCATGAACGGGATTAGGGTGGACGCGGAGAATTTGATGGCGGAGGCCGAGGCTGGGGCGACTCTAATGGACTTGATTAAGGCCGCTGGGGACGCTGGCCTCTTCTTCCCTCCCCATCCCGGGGATGAGGGCGCTCAGATCGGAGGATTGATCGCCTGCAACGCCGGGGGCGCGAGGGCCGTGAAGACCGGGGTTATGAGAAATTATGTTAAGGGCTTGGAGGTTGTTCTCCCGACCGGCGAGATCCTCAGGCTCGGCGGGAAGATATTGAAGAACAACGTCGGCTACGACCTAAT
>JAPDJZ010000048.1 GCA_029258815.1 archaeon | reverse complement strand
CTCCCGGTTCCCGGATCCGCGACGGGGGCAACGAACGTTATGGCCTTGGAGCAGGCCACGAGGTTCGTCGTGGAGGTCGCCAAGGAGTTCACGGCCGGGAGAATGCGATTCTATGATGAGGGCGAGTGGAATACGATAATGAGAATTCACGGGGAGATCGGAGGGATCCTTAGGAGGGGCGCGCCCGGTAAATGAGGATAGCGCTCATAACCATAGGCCAGTCTCCTAGGGAGGACGTTATGGGCGAGCTCAGGAGGTATCTGGAGGGAGTGGAGTATCTGGAGCTGGGTTTACTTGATGGCTTATCCGAGGAGGAGATCTCCTCCCTGAAGGCCGAGGGCTCGGAGATAGAGTATGTTACCAGGCTTAGGAGCGGCGAGGAGGTTAGGGTATCGAGGAGAAAACTCGAACCCCTCCTAGAGAGAAAGCTGAATAGTCTCAGGGGCGTCGATCTAGCGATAATCCTTTGCACGGGGGAATTCGAGGTCTCCCCGAAAATCCCCCTAATCTACCCATGGGAGATAATGGCCTCGATCGTCGAATCTCTAAACCCCAGAAAGCTTGGAGTAATAGTTCCGCTTCAATCGCAGATAGAGTACGCCCATCGGAGGTGGGGTAGCCTATGCGAGGACCTCAAGGTCTGCTCCTGGTCCCCCTACCGCGACCGCGAGCCCGACCTCCGGGAGCTAGCGGATAGGCAGCTCGTAATAATGGATTGCATAGGATACTCGATCGAGCATGAGAAGCTCGTCAGCCGCTTTACGAGCGCTTTAATCCTTAGAGCTAGGCCGGCGATAGGAGCCCTATTGAGGGTTCTAAGAAGGATCTGGTAGAGGATCTTCCCCTCGGGCTCCCTCGCTGATTTAACTCTTAAATAGTCAGAGGGGCGGCGTAGATCAGAACTCGGAGAATCGGTTTCGGGGGAAGAGGGCGACGATCGCGGAGGCGAGGCTCATGCCGTTGAGGGAATACGTCGAGGAGGTTGAGATACCTGAGGGAGTCGAGGTCGAGGTCGTGGGCTCGGCCAGGATCCGGGTTAAGGGCAGGCTCGGGGAGATTGAGAAGGATCTTAGCCACGCTAACGTAAGGCTTGAGGCGGGCTCGGGGAAGGTCGTCATAAGGCTTCTGGGCAGGGGGAGGAGGGCGGAGGCCCTGATAGGGACGATCCGCTCGATCATCAGGAACATGATCATCGGGGTTACCCAAGGCTTCACCTACAAGATGAAGATAGTCGCCTCCCACTTCCCGATGTCGGTAAAGGTTCAGGGAGATCGGGTGATCATCGAGAACTTCATCGGGGAGAGAAGCCCGAGAATGGCGAGGATAGTTGGCCGGGGCACGGTGGTCGAGGTGAAGGGCGACGACGTCCTCGTGAAGGGGGTGGATAAGGAGGCCGTGGGCCAGACGGCCGCGAACATCGAGCAGGCCCTGAAGATAAAGCGGAAGGATCTGAGAAAGTTCTTGGATGGAATTTACGTTTACGAGAAGAGGGTGGGGATGGAGTAGTGTCGCCGGTAAAGATCCCGAAGCGGGTTAGGCTCATGAAGATTAAGAGGCCCGAGTTCGTTCGGCAGGAGAGCTGGAGGTATGCTAGGCTTAAGCCGAATTGGAGAAGGCCGAGGGGGAAGGATAGCAAGATGAGGCTTCAGGTTAAGGGCTGGCCGCCCCTAGTTAAGGTCGGCTATAGAACGCCTAGAAAATACCGGGACCTCCACCCGAGCGGCTACAAGGAGGTTCTCGTCCATCGGCCCGAGGACCTCGAGGGCCTCGACCCGGAGATCCACGCCGTTAGAATAGCTGGATCGGTTGGGATGAAGAAAAGGCTCATGATAGTTGAGAGGGCCGAGAGCCTCGGATTAAAGGTGCTTAACCCGCCCAGGGTGCCTGAGGCGGAGGAGGTCGTCGAGGTCGTGAAGCCCGAGGTCGAGGAGGCTGAGGAGATCGAGGAGGTGAAGGAGGGTGGGGCTTAAGCTCAGCTTCCAGAAAAGGCTCGCGGCAGATCTCCTGAAATGCGGGGTCCACCGGGTTAAGATCGATCCCAAGAAGGTCGAGGAGATAACGGAGGCGATCACCCGAGAGGACGTAAAGCGATTGATAAAGGACGGGGTGATCTGGAAGGAGCAGAAGAAGGGCGTTAGCAGGGCTAGGGTCAGAGCCAAGAGGAGGAAGAAGGGGCCGGGAAGCAGGAAGGGCGGAAAGTATAGCAGGGTCTCCCGGAAGGAGCAGTGGATGATGAGGGTTAGGGCGCAGCGGAGAAGGCTTAGAGAGCTTAGGGATAGGGGCCTCATAACAAAGACCGCTTACCGTAGGGTTTACAGGATGGTTAAGGCCGGGGCGTTCAAGTCCATAGCGGCCATGATGGAATACCTAGAGCAGAATAAGCTGATCAGGAGGCCGATCC
>JAPDJZ010000023.1 GCA_029258815.1 archaeon | reverse complement strand
AAGGATCGTAGACTACGCGGCTCTAGCAGCAAAAATCCCAGATATCGAGTGGAATTGGAGAAAACCCCTCTGCGAACTTGTCGGAGACGACGTATTCGTCGATCTAGATCCCAAGAAATTAAGGCAACTACTGGATGAGTTATCGAAGAAGTTTAAGACCCTTAGAAACGCGGCGAAAGCCCTTAAGATCGATGAAGATTACCTCTACTATCGATGGAGGAAAGGGTTGGTTAATCCTAGGCTAGGAGTTTTGAAGAAGATCCTCAAGGAGCTTGGAATAAAGCTTGAAGACATTCTACCGAGTATAAGGTCGATAGTTTACAAGAGCTATCGAGGAAGGGAGAAGATAAGATTGCCGCTCTACCCAAATGAACTCTTCATGGAGTTCTTGGGAGATATTTATTCTGATGGATGCTTAATCGAAGACCCGCGGAAGAAGGAGTCTTATACAATTCACTACTCTACGGGCTATTTCGAGGATGCCAAGAAGTATGTTAAGAGAGTTAGGAAGTTGTTCGGGCTAAATCCCAGAATCGAGAGGGATAAGCGCGAGAACTGTTACGTCGTTCGATTCTCAAACAAGGTTGTTGCGAGGCTTCTAAGGGCTTTCGGAGTCCCGGTAGGAGACAAGGGAAGGGAACTAGAAATAAACCGGCTAATACAGAGAATGCCGAAAAGCCTCCTCGGAGCCTTCCTGAGACAGTTATTTACGAACGATGGGGGAGTTGTGAAGAGCAAATGTGTTTTCCTCGCGACATCAAGCAGGCGGCTCGCTCATCAAGTCGACATGCTCTTGAGAAGATTTGGCATCTTATCATCTATTAGGATGCGCAAGCCTCAGGAGGTAGTCATTCAAGGTAAGGTTGTAAGGAGCGGGGAGCTCTATGAACTGGCGATCTACGACCTAGAATCGTTAAGGATATTCTTGGATGAGATAGGATTCGGTAACTCTAGGAAGCTAAGGGGGCTAAGAGAGCTGATAGCTTCCAAGAAGGGGACTCATAGCAATTACAAGCGGTTAAACGATCAGGTGATATTGGTTAAGGTGAATGAGGTCGAGGAGAGAAAGCTGGATACCGTCTACGACCTAACAATAAACGATTCCCATGCATTCATAGCGAATGGGTTCATAGTCCATAACACCGCGGCTGTCGTCCGGGATAAGACTGGTGGGATGATGCTTGAGGCTGGTGCTCTCGTCTTGGCAGATATGGGCGTCGCCTGCATCGATGAGATCGATAAGATGAGGTCTGAGGATAGGGTTGCGATTCACGAGGCGATGGCCCAGCAGACGATTAGCATAGCGAAGGGCGGTATAGTGGCAACGCTTAACGCCAGAACCTCGATCCTCGCGGCCGCCAACCCCACCTTCGGGAGATACGATCCCTACCGGAGCTTCACGGATAACGTCGATCTTCCGATCACCATCCTATCCAGATTCGATCTGATCTTCGTTCTGAGGGATGAGCCTCATCCGGGCCGGGACGAGAAGCTCGCGGACCACATCCTCGGCCTCCAGTCTAAGGTCGTCTCGGTTACCTCGCCTCCGATCAAGCCCGAGATCCTAAGGAAGTATATCGCGTATGCTAAGCGGATTCAGCCCGAGCTCACCCCGGCAGCCGCCAAGCTGATAAAGAAGTTCTACCTCCAGATGAGATCCATCTATCAGCAGACCTCGACCGTAGCGATAACGGCTAGGCAGCTCGAGTCCTTGATAAGGCTCGCCGAGGCTCGGGCTAGGGCGGCTCTCCGAGAACAGGTAACCGAGGAGGATGTACTGGACGTGATAGACCTGATGAAGAGGAGCTTATCCGAGGTCGGGGTTGACGTCGAGAACGGGAAGCCGGATATAGACGTGATCCTGACCGGGAAGCCGAAAAGCGTTAGGGAGAAGTTCGTGATCCTGCTCGATACGATTAAGGAGCTTCAGGAGGAGAAGGGGTGCGCCGAGGACGAGGAGATTAGGGAGGCTTTAAAGGAGAAGGGCTTCTCGGAGGCGGAGATAAGCAAGCTCATCGGAAGGCTTCTCTCCGATGGGAAGATCTTCAGCCCTAGACCCGGGGTATATAGGCTGACCTAGGGGAGCGGGAAGGAGTGGCCTCCTTGCTCGTCGAAGAGCTTCCGATACCGAGGTTCATGAAGGAGAACCTGAAGGAGATCGGGATAGTCGAGCTATATCCCCCGCAGGTTAAGGCCATCCAAGCCGGGATCCTCGAGGGGAAGAATCTGGTTCTCGCAACCCCCACCGCGTCCGGGAAAACCGCCGTCGCCCTGATGGCCGCCGCAAACCATCTGGTTAGGGGAGGGAAGGTTCTCTATCTCGTCCCGCTTAAAGCGCTAGCCTCGGAGAAGCTCGAAGACTGTAGGAAGCTCCTATGCGCGGGGACGGGCTTCAAGGCCGCCCTCTCA
>JAPDJZ010000059.1 GCA_029258815.1 archaeon | reverse complement strand
CTTCCTCCGGCCGAGCTCCTCCTCAAGCTCCTTAAGCCTCTCATCCATCTCCCTAAGCTTCTCGACCTCGGCCTCGAGCTTGGGGATCTCAAGCTCCAGCTCCCGGATCCTCGATAGCGTTCTCTCGATCTTCTCCGGATCGATCTTCTCAAGCTTCCTCCTAGCGGATTCCGCTTTCTCGGCCTCGAGCGCGAGCTCCCCCCTCTCGACCTCTAGGACCTTAAGCTTCTCCTCAGCCTCGAGAAGCTCTCTTCTAATCAGTTCGAGGACCCTCGTTCTATGCTCCTCGTCCATGGGTCTTCTGCAGAGCGGGCATCTCCCCCTACCCGATTCAAGCAGCTCCAGATCGCTCAGCAGCTTCTCCCTCCTCCCCCGAAGCGCTCCGATCTCCCCATCCACTTTCTCCATCCTCCTCCTGAGTTCCCCCTCCATTCTCGCGTACTCTCCTAAGGCTTCCTCGAGCTTCTCGACCAGATCTTCCTCTCGGATGGCGCTTAAGCCTAAGCATCTTCTAAGCTCCTCGCCGGCGCTCTCGAGCAGGCTCTTGAGGGATTCGAGCTCCTCGAGCATCTCCCTTAACCTCTTCTCGAGAAGCTCCAGCCTGCCCAGCTCCACCCTCATCTCGGAGATCTCGCTTTCAAGCATCTTCGCCTCCGATTCGAGTTTCAGCTTCTCGGATCTAGCCTGCTCGAGCATCTCGGCCTTATCCTCGGCCTCCCTAACGATCTCGTATTCCCTCCTAGCGGTCTCCAGCTCCCTCCTCTTCCCATCGATCAGCTTCTCGAGCTTGGCGACCGCCTCCCTCAGCCCCTCCACCCTCCTCCTCTCATTCTCGAGCTTCTTGAGCTCCCCCTCGACCCTCTCCAGATCGGCCTCCAGCTCCTTCAGCCGCCTAGTCTTCGAGCTTAGTAGCTTCTCCGCCTTCTCGAGCTCGGTCTCAAGCTCCCTAATCCTTCCCTCGAGCTCCCCGAGCTTCCCCGCCTCCTCCCGGAGCTTTGAGAGCCTTTCCTCGAGAATCCTGATCGGCGCCCTCAGGCTCTCCCAGATCCTCTCCAAAACATCTATCCCGAGCAGCTTCGCGATGAGCTCCTTCCTCTCGGCCGGCCTCGCCTCCAGAAGCCTCGCTATCTCGCCCTGCCTAATATACGCGGCGTTCAGAAAGACCTCCCGGGATACCCCTAGAATTCTCTCGATCTCGGGTATGGCGGTTCTCTCGCCCGCATCGACTAGGATCGGCGACCCGGTCTCCAAGTCTCTGAGAGCCGCGAGCGGCCTTTTACCCCTCTCGATCCTCCAAGCCACCTCGTATGGCCTTCCGTTCGCCTCGAACTCGAGCTGGACTCTAGCCGAGGTCGCTCTCCGGTTTATGAGGTTCCCCTCCCTCCCCCGGCTGTGCTCCTTGAAGAGCGCGTATGAGATCGCGTCGAGTATCGCGGTCTTGCCCGCCCCGTTGCTCCCGACTATCGCCGTAAGCCCCCTCGGAATCTCGATCACCGTATCCCTATGCGAGATGAAGTTAACGAGTCTAAGCCTGCGGATAATCATCTCCGAAGCCCCTCCAGCCTGCCTAGAAGAAGCCTCTCGACGTCCTCGGCCCCCCTCGCGATATACGCCTCGTAGATCGCCGTCGCCAGCTCTATCTCCTCCTCGCCGAACCCCCTAGCGGACATATAGCTTCTCAAGATTGATCGAAGATCGAGCCTCTCGACCCCCTCGGCCCTCTCAATCTCCTCATCCTCCTCGAAGACCTCATACCGATAGTATAGGGTTCTGCCTCTAAGCCTCTCATCAATCCTCCTAGCTATCTCGCGCTTATCGACGCGCCTCCCCCGGATCCTGAAGTGGATTATGGGCTTCTTCGCCTGATCCTCGCTCCACCTCGCAGCCTCCTCGAGAACTGTATCGAGATCCTCAATCCTAGTCGTTAGAAGCTTCTGGGGTCTAATGGACTTTAGGTTAACCTCGTGGACTACCGGCTCGGAGCCCGAGTAATCTACTAGGAGGAAGCCGCTTCCACCCCTCTCCCACGCCTCTATCTCGGCTATCGAGAGGATCTCCATGGACCCCGGGTAGGCCGCGGCCGAGCCGTCTATCGAGAATATCCTCCTCTCGTGCTCGTGGCCTAGAGCGTAGTAGCCGTATCCCCTCGGAAGCTCTCCGACAGCCCTCTCAGCTCCCCGAAGCGGCACGTGGGCCACGAGAATACTCCTCCGGCTTCTCCCAGCATCCCCGGCGAGCTCTCTAAGCTTCCTTAGCGCCTCCGCCTTCAGGCTCGGCCTAAGCCTATCGAGGCCGGTTAGGATTATTCCCTTCCCGGTCTCCACGTTCCTTAATCCGAGATGCTTGGAAACCCCCTCTAGGATCGCGGTCGGCGGGAGATCCCCAACCCTTCGGGGAAGCTCGTGATCGCC
>JAPDJZ010000130.1 GCA_029258815.1 archaeon | reverse complement strand
AGCTCTACCTGAGCGCCGCCCTCTCATCCCCCCTCGAGCAGCTGAAGGAGGTTCGATTCGATCCGAGTCTATTCAAGCCCGTCAAGCTTCCGGACCCCTTGGAATTCGTCGACGTAAGGACGGCCCTAGGCGTGCAGCCTCTCAGGGTCGATCTCGGGATAAAGGACCTCATCGAGAAGTTCTACGGCGTTAGAAGGGATGAGGTTAGGGTCTCGAGGGTCGCAGGCGTCCTGAACTCTGCCTACGTGGCGGAGTTCGAGCTAGACGGCTCCACCAGGAGGGTTTTCGCGAAGAAGTATCTAAACTGGACCGATTTCAAGTGGTTCGCGGCCTGGATCTGGAGCATCGGCGTGAAGAACTTCTCCCTCATGGCCTCCATCAGGATGAGTAACGAGATCTACTTCGTGAATAAGCTCATGGAGCTGGGGTTCAATACGGCCGAGATACTTCACGTGAGCTGGCCTAGGAAGCTCGTAGTCCAGAAGTATGTGGAGGGAGCGGACTTCGTCGAAGTCTTGGAGCGGTCGAGGGACGCGGAGGAGTTCAGGAGGAGGTCCTTCGAGGCTGGCAGGCTTCTCGCGGAGGTTCATCGGAGGGGAATATGCCTCGGGGACTGCAATCCCTTCAGCCTCCTCTTCACCCCCGACGATGAGATATTCCTAGTCGATCTGGAGCAGTGCTCCTACAACGACCTGTATTCGTGGGACCTGGCGGAGCTCCTATACTACACCTCGCATTACCTCAAGCTTAGGCAGGTCAAGCCCTTCGCCTCAGCATTCGCCGAGGGCTACCTGACGGCGGGCGACCCCGAAACCCTCATCCAAGCTCTTGACGCGAAGTACGCGAGGGTTCTAGCCCTCCTCGTAAGCCCGCTGGCCCCGATCAAGCTTAAGGAGGCTATCATGAGCGTGGTCCGGAGATGATCGAGATCTCCTCGAGGAAGCGCGGTAGGTTAATCGAGTACGAGGTCGGCTCCGTGGTCATCCGGCTTATACCAGGCAGGAAGGTTTACATGCCGTCGGCGGCGACCCTGCTCATAGCTAGGAACCTCGAAGAGCTCGATGGAGCGGAAATCCTAGACTTGGGAACAGGCTCCGGCTTCTTGGCGATACTCTCCTCCAAGCTGGGCGCCGACAAGGTCGTGGCGACCGACGTATCCCGGCGAGCTCTGGAAGCGGCTAGGGAGAACGCCCGGCTGAACGGCGCTCATAACATCGACTTTAGACTGGGCTCGGTCTACGAGCCTGTCGGGAGCGAGACGTTTGACCTGATAATCTGCAATCCTCCAATGACTCCTTCGAGGACTCCCCTCCCGGGATATACTTGGGGCGGGGCCGACGGCCGCGTGATCTTGGAGCGGGTGGTTAAAGGCGCTCCGGAGCATCTGAGGAAGGGCGGTAGATTGATTATGCCCGTGATATCCTTGGTTGGGGTGGATAGGGTTTACGCGCTCATGCGCCGGGTCGGGTTGAAGCCTCGCGCAATAGACTACGTAACGCACCCCTTTGGAAGAACCCTGCTAAGGCTCATAAACTATGTTAAGGGTCTTCCGGACGCCGACTTCTTCTACGATGGCCTTGGAAGGCCCTGCTGGAGGCTCGTCCTCTTCGAAGCGCTTAGGACCTGAGTATATCCCCGACGGCTTTCCTGAACCTCCTGAGACCATCCCTTATAACATCCTCGGCAACCGAGAAGCTCAGCCTGATGTACCGCTCGCCGTAGAATCCGAGAGCCGTTCCATGTAAGAACGCGACCCCGTATCTCTCGATGAGCATCTTCACGAGCTTCTCGGAGTTCACCTCCAGCCTCCCTAGGAGCTCGCTTACGTCGATCATGATGTAGAACGCTCCCTTGGGCTTGACGAACCTGATCCCCTCTATCTGGGAAAGCTCTTCAACCGCCAGATTCCTGCGCCTCTCATAACCCTTCTTCATCTCGTAGACCGGCTCCTGAGGCCCCTTCAAAGCCGCTAGAGCAGCCCACTGGGAGATCGAGCTCGGGCACGAGGTCATCACGTTCAGAAGCTTGAATACCTGAGGCATGAGGTATTCGGGTATCAGCGCGTATCCTATCCTCCACCCAGTCATAGCGTATCTCTTCGAGAAGCCGTCCGCCACGATTATCTGATCTAGGGATTTGGCGACCTCGAGGGGCGAGTGGTGTGCCTCTCCGTCGTAGAGGAAGGGCCTGTAAACCTCGTCCGAGAGGATGTAGAATCCGTGATCCTCGGCCAGGTCCGTCAAAGCCTTCACCTCGTCTCGGCTCATTATGGATCCGCATGGATTATGCGGTGTGTTTATCACCACGAGCTTCGTCTTCGGGGTTATCAGCTCGGCGAGCTTATCCGGGTCGACCCTAAACTCCTCTTCGATCGTGAGCCTGTAGGGTACGGGCTTCGCTCCCGCCATGTAGGCCGCGGCCTCGTACTCCGGGTAGCCTGGATTCGGGTACAGGGCTTCGTCCCCCTCATCTAGGATCGAGAGAATGCAT
>JAPDJZ010000166.1 GCA_029258815.1 archaeon | reverse complement strand
CTAGGGGAAAGTGCATTCCGAGGTCGCCTCTAGCAACGAGAATGGCGTCGGCCGCGCCCACTATCTCGCCGAGCCTCCTAACGGCCGACGGAACCTCTATCTTCGCTATTATCGCGGTTCGCTCAGCGCCTAGGGAGAGGAGGATCCCGCGGAGCATCGTAACGTCTTCGACCCCCCTGACGTAGCTTAGGCCTATGTAGTCGAAGCCCTCGGAGACCGCGAATCTAATCATCTCGATCTCCCTGCTGCTTATGGTCGGGAGGTCGAGGCCCTTCCCCTGAATAACCATGGTCTTCCTAGAGCTTATCCTAGCGTCGGTCAAAGCCTTCAAGACGGCTTCCGACCCCGCCGCCGACTCGACCCTGAAGGCGACCATCCCGTCGTCCATTAAGATCACGTGGCCCCTCCTCAAAGCCTTCAAGGCGACCTCGTTCGGGAGGGGGAGAACCTTCTCCCCGCCTCCGCGCCCTCTCTCCGAGAGAACGAGCTTAACTAGATCGCCGGACTTAACCTCGACGGGCTCCTCTAGGATTCCGAGCCTAACCGATGGGCCGGGCAGATCTCCTATAAGCGCGAAGTGCCTTCCGAGTTCGGCCTCGAGCTTCCTAACCGTTCTCGCGATCTCGCGCCACTCCTCGACGACTCCGTGGCTGAAGTTTATCCTGAAGATCCTAGCGCCTGCTAAGGCCATCTCCCTAATGGTCTCGGGGCTCCTGCTGGTCCTGCCTATCGTTACGGCCATCTTCGCTCTAGCCATCCTTCAAGCCGATAAGCCTAGGCTCGACTTAAATAGGTATGCGGCGCCTCGACCAGGCTTCAGATATAGCCTTCGCTAACCGCCAGCTCCGCGTTCAGGATAGCGTTCCCGGCAGCCCCCCTGATCGTATTATGGCCCAGCACAAGGAACTTCACGCCGTTCTCGAGAACCTTATCCCTTCTAACCCTCCCGACGACGATCGACATGCCTCCTCCGGCATACCTATCCAGCCTAGGCTGAGGCCTATCCTCCTCCTCCCTAACGATTATCGGGTTCTCGGGAGCCGTGGGAAGCCCGAGCTCCTGCGGCCTGCCCCTAAACTTCCTCATGGCCTCCTTAACCTCCTCGACGTCGGCGCCCCTGGAGAGCTCGACGAAGACCGCCTCGAGATGGCCCTCGAGCACGTTCACCCTATGACAGCTCGCGGAGATCTCGAGCTCCGCCGGAACTATTCTCGACCCATCAAATCTCCCGAGAATCTTCAGGGCCTCGCGCTCAACCTTCTCCTCCTCGTTCCTGATATAGGGTATCACGTTATCGGCTATCGCCATCGAGGGGACTCCGGTCCAGCCGGCCCCTGAAAGGGCTTGCATGGTCGATACTATGACCCTCCTAATCCCGAACCTATCCATTAAGGGCTTCAGGGCTATCATGAGCTCGTTCGTCGTGCAGTTCGGGCTCGTAACTATGAAGGATCTCCAGCCGCGCCTAGCCTGAAGTTTTACAAGCTTTAGATGATCAGGGTTGACCTCGCCTATCAGGATCGGGACGTCCTCCTCCATCCTAAAGGCGCTCGCATCGCTTATCACCGGGATCCCGGCCCTCGCGAACTCCGGCTCGATCTCCCGCGCAAGCTCCGACGGTATCGCCGAGAAGACTACATCTACCTCATCCTCCCTTCTAACCTCCTCGAGGCCGACTCTAACAACCCTTAGATCCGCGACCTCCTCCGGGACATCTCCCTCGACGCACCAGTGCGCCGCCTCCCTATACCTCTTCCCAGCCGATCTTGGGGATGCCGCTAGAACCGTTAGCTCGAACATTCTATGGCCTGTTAGAAGCTTCACGAACCTCTGACCGACCATCCCCGTCGCTCCTAGGAGAGCCGCCCTGAGCTTATCCATCCTCTCAGCCCCTCGGCATTCAAGATGCTCAGATAATTCGCGGAGTTAAGTGTTTAGCTTGAATGCCCGGTGGATGGCCTTCAGAGCCTTAACCCCGTCCTCCTCCCTCACGGCGAAGGAGATATTGAGCTCCGACGACCCCTGAGCGATCATCCTGATGTTCACGCCCTCGGCCGCGACCGCGTTGAATATCTTCGCGGCGACCCCCGGCCTCCCCCTCATCCCCGACCCTATCACGGCGATAACGCATACGCCCTCCTCGCAGTCTATCCTAACCTCATCGGCCGCGAACTCCCTCCTAATCGCCTTAATCGCCTTGTCGAGGTCGCTTCGAGGGATCGCCACCGAGATGTTCGCCTGCGAGGAGGCTTGGGAGACCATGATCACCTGGATCCCGAGCTTGCATAAAAGATCTAGGAGCCTGATGTTAGCCGATAGCGCCTCTGAGGATCCAACCCCGCTCGCCAAGATTATCGCCGCGTCCCCTATCATCGTCAAGGCCTTGACCGTGTCGGCTTCCGCCTCCCTGAGTATCAAGGTCCCCTTGACAGACGGATTGTAAAAGTTCTTCACCCTTATCGGGACGTTCTCCTTGGCAGCCGGCTCGAGGGCGGAGGGGTGGATTACCTTCGCTCCGAAGTATGCTAGCTCCACGACCTCATCGTAGGACATTCTTGGAATGGGCTTGGCGTCTGGAACG
>JAPDJZ010000088.1 GCA_029258815.1 archaeon | reverse complement strand
CTTTCAAGATCAACCTGGCCCTGAGGCAGGGTAAGAGCATTCCGCCCAATTCGGCTCTAACGAAGGATGGAAGACCTACGAGGGATCCGATGGAAGCTCTCGAGGGGGTTTTACTGCCCTTCGGAGGCCATAAGGGATACGCCATGGGGCTGCTCGTCGAGGTTCTCTCAAGCGCGTTCATAGGGGGGTTGGTAAGCTGGAAGATCATAGACCACGCGTCAACTCAGGGAGGATTCCTCGTAGCCGCGGTCGATCCGGAGATCTTTAGAACTCGCGAGGAGTATTCAAGCGACATCCGGGAGATAATCGAGAAGATTAAGAGCTGCAGAGTTGCTGAGGGATTTTCGGAGATACTCCTGCCGGGGGAGCTTGAGGATAGAACCTACGAGGCCCGGCTTCGCGAGGGAATCCCGCTAGACCAGAAAACGGTTAAGTCTCTAAAAGATGTGGCAAGGCGGCTCGGAGTCGAGTTTCCTAGGAGGATGCGCTAGCCCTCCTTCGAGCTCTCCCCGCCCTGAGCCTCGGCGGCTACCGGTAATGCAACTCGGATAAGCTTCTCCTCCCCTCTCATTACGTGGTAGCTTGGCGATCTAACCTTCCTATCGCCGATGTAGACGTGGCCGTGGACTATGAACTGCCTCGCCTGATGGATCGTTCTCGCGTAGCCGAGCCTATAGACCATGGTTTGGAGCCTTCTCTCTAGGATGTCTCTAACCGTAAGCTTTAGAACGTCGTCCGCCGTCGCGTTCTCGTCTACAAGGCCCATCCTGTATAGCCTGCCTATCAGAGACCTCTCCTCCCTAGCCCTCTGCTCCCCCGTTAGCCCGAAGAGCTTCCTGGCGTGAGTTCTAACCTTCCTTAGGATCGTCTCAGCCCTCCAGAGCTCCCGCTTATTCCTTAAACCGTATTCGCCTAGTAGCTGGAGCTCAGCCGCGAGCCTATCGGCCTTCCAAGGATGCTTAGGGGTCTCGTATTGCTTCCTCGGCTTCTTAGGATCTCCCATTCCAGCGATGACGGCTCATTCCACCTTATTAACATACTCGAGCCGGGAGAGCATTAATAAGCCATGCAGGAAATCTATCTACGGCATGCGGAGAGCTGGGAGAAGGAGGAGGGATCTATTCGGGGAGGACCTCGAGCTCGTTGACGACTTCGGGGAGGTCGTTAGGAGGGCCAGGGCGGGCTTGGGCTTAACCCAAGAAGAGCTGGCCAAGCAGGTGGGTGAGAAGCTGACCGTGATAAAGAAGATCGAGGCCGGGGAGTTCAAGCCCCCGATAAGCTTGGCGAGAAAACTTGAGAGGATTCTGAGGGTTAGGCTCCTCATCCCGACCGAAGAACCTCTGCAAGACCTAGCCGGACACTATCTAAAGAAGGGCGGGAGGGAAGCCGGCGGGATAAGCCTCGGAGATCTTCTCAAGAAGAGGGAAGCGGAATAAGGGGGAGGGTCAAAGTTTTTAATCGCTTTCAGATTTGATAGATGAAGGCGTGAAGGTTGCGATAGTTCATAGGGTTTCGAGGGGCGAGGAGGACAACCTAGCCGAGCTTAGGGAGCTTTGCAGGACGGCGGGATACGAGGTGGTATACGAGCTCAGGCAGGTCAGGCCGCCGCACCCCGAATTCAATATAGGGCCGAGCAAGGTCGAGGAATTGAGGAGGATAGTTCGATCGATGGGAGTGGACAAGATAGTCTTCGAGAACGAACTCAAGCCCGTTCAAGAATACAACCTCGCGAAAGCTTTGAAGGTTCCGATAATCACCAGAACCCAGCTGATTCTCGAGATATTCAGCCTCCATGCGAGCAATCTGGAAGCTAAGCTCCAGATAAAGCTCGCGGAATTGAAATACGAGCTTTCGAGGGCTAAGGAGAAGGTTAGGCTCGCGAAGAGGGGCGAGCAGCCCGGATTCCACGGTCTAGGGGCCTACGAGGCGGACGTCTACTACGACGAGATACACAGGAGGATAGTCTCGATAAATAGGAAGATCGAGCAGATCAAGAAGCACATGGATTTGATCAGATTTGAGCGGAGGAAGCGCGGGCTTCCGATAGTCTCGCTGGCGGGCTATACCAACGCCGGTAAATCAACGCTCTTTAACGCCCTCACGAGGGAGAGGGTTCGGGTGGACTCCCAGCTCTTCACGACCCTAACCCCGACGACGCGGGTTACGAGGCTCGATGGGAAACCCGTCTTCCTATCGGATACCGTGGGATTCATAAAGAACCTTCCAACGCTTCTCGTCGAGGCCTTCTACGCAACCCTGAGGGAGATAGCGCTTTCGGATCTCGTCCTGCTGGTCGTCGACGTCTCGGATCCGATTCACGTTCTTAGGGAGAAGGTTGAGACGTCCCTTCGGACGCTTTACAGCATAGGGGCGCACGATACGCCCATCCTACTAGTCTTCAACAAGGTCGATCTCTGCGGCCTGGAGGAGGCGGAGGAGAAGATCGAGGAGCTGGGCCTCGAACTGCCGTACGCCGCGATCTCCGCCAAGCAGGGTTGGGGGCTTGCAGGGCTTCAGGAGAAGGCTTCTAAGCTTCTTAGGGGATTCGTCAGGGTTGAGACGGCTCTACCATACACCGGCGATGCGATGAGGCTGATAAGCGA
>JAPDJZ010000080.1 GCA_029258815.1 archaeon | reverse complement strand
TTCCGAGAAGCTTAGGCGGGGTGGCGCTGATACTCGTGGGCATCGCCCTAATCCTCCTCGGCTTCCAAGTCTTGGGGGTCATGCCCGTGGAGCTCGTCCGATACGCCGGGGGGCTGGCGCTGATAGGCCTCGGAATCCTATTCCTCGTGGGAGCGGGAACGATCCTGGGGAGGAGGAGCTGAAACCCCCCTCTTCCCGATTCTCATCCTATTATCTTCACGCCGCTTCCGGTGGGATATTTCTCGGCGAACTCGCGGGTGGTTAGGATCGTGCTGCCGGACTTCGCGAGCTTCTCGTATGCCGTCTTGGAGAAGCTGAAGGCCGAGATGGTTATCGGGTGATCCAGCTTACCGGCTCCGAGAACCTTGCCCGGAACGTAGACGACGTCCCCGGGCTTGGTGAACCTGTTCAGCTTGTAGAGGTTCACGGCCCTCCTATTCCTCCTAGGCTTCTCGCACTCCTCGATGATCCTCTTCCAGAACTTCGACTTAGCGGCTTCCCCCGGTATGGATCTTATGATGCTTAGCTTGAAGCCCGGCTTAACGACCTTCCCCCTGCTAACCATCGCCCTCCGAACCCTGAGAGCCTAGGTCTTAAGGATTATGACCCCGCCTCGCCGGCCGCCCGCCTAAGCTCCTCCGAGAACTTCTCCTCAAGCTCCGCGCTCTTCTTCTCTAGGGCCTTCGCCGCCTCGACCAAGATCCTCCTCGGCGGAAGGAATCCTATCGACTCGACGTATAGTATTCTTTTGCTTCCATCCCCCTCCTTGGGCTCGTAGAGCGATGCCACGGCAGCCTGCCACTTCGCGTGCTTCCTGCCCCTCCCAACCCGGACGTATAGCTCCATCTCGATCTTCTGGCCGGGAGCGAGCTTAACTATCGGGATCTTGGGGCTCACGGGCTTAACCACCGTATCGGGCTTCTCCGGAACCATGTCCCCGGAGTAGACGGTTATCGGCTCGTCCCCGGCCTCCGCCCTCAGGACGTATCTCACGGCGCATCTATCGCATCCAAGCCTGTTCCCGCATCCGCACTCCTCGGGCGGGACGTAGCGATCTATATCCGAGGTGAAGGGGATTAGGGAGAGCCTGTGGGCTAGGACATCGTTGGGCATGCTCGAGCTGTTCTCGATTATCAGGATCTCCTCGATGGCCATGGTGGGAACCTCGTTCATCGCGAACCGCCTAATCGCGTTGGCCACGGCTAGCGGGATCCCGGAGAGCATGACCCTAACGCTCTTCTCATCTTCCTCGAGGAGCTCGACCGATACCATTAGCCCGTGCATCCGCTCATGGGGCATCGTAAAAGCCTTTCGCAGCCCTAAACCTATATCCGAAGCCTTCCAACGAATATCCTCGAGATGCTTAGGGTCGGAAGCTCGGTAATCGAGCTCGTTAAGGGCGATATAACCGAGCTTGAGGTCGACGCCATAGTGAACGCCGCGAACTCCCGGCTTAAGATGGGCGGAGGGGTGGCGGGGGCGATCCTCAGAAAGGGCGGCTGGAGCATCCAAGAAGAGTGCGATAAGATAGGCTACTGCCCGGTTGGGGGAGCCGTGATAACCGGGGCGGGGAAATTGAAGGCGAGATACGTTATCCACGCGGTCGGCCCTAGGAGGGGCGAGGGAGACGAGGATAGGAAGCTTAGGGACGCGACCCTGAACTCGCTCAAGCTCGCGGAGGAGCACGGGGTTAAGAGCATAGCCTTCCCGGCCATCTCGACCGGGATCTTCGGGTTCCCGAAGGACAGATGCGCTAAGATAATGCTCCGAGCGGCGATCGAGTATCTCGAGAAGGGGAGCGGGATCGGGCGCGTAATCTTCTGCCTCTACGACGACGAGACCTACAGGATATTCGAGGAGGAGCTGGAGAAGATCGGGGCATCGAGGTCTCGGGGAGCTTAGCCGATCGATCCGCCCCGCCGCGCGGCTAGCTTATGTAGGAGGGGCCTCGCACGCTATCGTATCGCCGCTCGAGCTCCTCGACGAGCCTTCTGAAGTCCGGGTTCTCGATCATGGCCTTCCTCAGGCTTAGCTTCTGCGACTCGGCCATGGCTCTCAGCTCGCTTAGATCGACGCTTATCCCCATCAGCTCGGCGATCTTGGAGGCCACGTGTAAGGCGATGATGGCGGCCGGCTGGGTTAGGTAGGTCGGCGTATGGCCCCAGACCCCTATCGCCTCGAGCCCAACCTCCCTAGCCCGGATCATCAGGTAGCTGTGGATGCTCGCCGGCCCGCTGTAGTTGCTCAGCTCCAGCCCGTGCAGCTTAACCTCGTTCTTCAGATGCTCCATGTTCACGACGGCCGAGATCCTCGGCTTCCTCGTATGCGGGATCTGGTCGAGAACCCCTCCGACGAGATACATCCTTTGAGCGGCGATCGTCCCGCACAGCTTCAGGATTTCGTCCGCGAACTGCCTCCACCTAAGCCCCGGCTCGGCTACGCTGAAGATCAGCAGGGACGCGTCCTGCTCCTCGCTCTTCCAGAGATAGACCGAGGCCGCTGGGAGGCTGAGCTTATCGATGAGGGCTTCTCTGATCTCTACGATCGGCCTGGCCACCGTGAGGTCGTAGATCTCGGAGTAGTCCAAGTCCAGGATCTTAGAGGC
>JAPDJZ010000007.1 GCA_029258815.1 archaeon | reverse complement strand
ACCCTCTTCAGGAACGCGGTAGAAGATCAGCCTCTCGAGAAGTGGCTTAAGGAATATGTCTGGCCCGTCGAGGCTAGGCTTAAGCCGGAGCACGTTAGAGCCGGCGCGAGGCTGGCCGCGGCCGAGATGGCTCTCTCGGGGACGACGTGCTTCAACGACATGTACTTCTTCATGGAGGAGGTCGCGAAGGCGGCGGCCGAGATCGGGATAAGGGCGGTTCTATCGGAGGGGCTCGTCGAGCTCTTCAGCGACCGGGCGAGCGAGGAGGTTCTGAGGAGGGGGGTTAGCTTCGCCGAGAGGTATCACGGCTGGAAAGGCCTGGTCTATGCCATGCTAGGCCCCCACGCCGAATACTCCTGCAGCCTAGAGTTCCTTAGGAGGGTTAGGGAGGAGGCCGACAGGCTCGGGGTCGGCATACACATCCACGTCGCCGAGGTTAAGCCCCCCGTGGACGAGTTCGTGAAAAAACATGGGAAGACTCCGGTGAAGGCTTTCGACGAGATAGGCTTCCTGAGAAGCGACGTCGTAATCGCTCACGGAATCTACCTAACCGACGAGGATCTCGAGATAATCAGGAGCCGGGGCGCCGCGATAGCCTACAACCCCGTCTCGAATATGAAGCTCGCGTCGGGGGCGGCTAGGGTGGACGAGATGCTAAGGCTCGGGATAAAGGTGGGCCTGGGAACCGACGGCCCCGGAAGCAATAACGCGCTCGACATGCTTCAGGATATGAAGTTCGCGGCCCTCCTCCAGAAGCTCCGCTACATGGATCCGAGAAGCCTTCCAGCTAAATCGGTTGTCAGGATGGCGACCAGAGGGGGCGCGGAGGCGCTGAACCTAGATAAGCTCATCGGGAGCATAGAGGTGGGGAAGAAGGCCGACATAACGATAATCGACACGAGGAAGATCAGATACCTGCCGGTTAGGGATCCGTACACCGCTCTCGCGTACTGCTCGTCCGGTTCCGACGTCAAGGACGTGATCGTGAACGGCAGGATAATCGTTAGAGATGGAGAGCTTCAGACAGCCGACCTAGCGGATATCGTAGGAGAGTTCGAGAAGGCGGTTTCGGAGCTATTCGGGTAAGCGGCATGAGGAGCGATAGGGTTAAGCCCGTTCACGGCCACGCCTTCTTCACCATAAACTACTCCGGAGCCTTCTCGCAGATACTGGTCTTCGACTACCACGACCCAGATAGATTCTACTACAGCCTGTTACACGACGACGAAAAATATCGATCGACCATGGAGGAGCTGCTGGCCTCGATGAATCAGCTGCTCTCTCAGGAGGAGATCAGGGTGAACGGTGAGAAGGTCGAGGCTGAAGCTCTCACCGTAAACTTGGATTTTAGGGGAAAAGCCGAGAAGCCGGCTATAACATTCTATATCGAGTTCGATGGAAAACTCAAGCCCGGAGAAGAAAACGTCTACGAATGTAGCTACGAGCCCGGCACAGCGGAATACGACTACGAGGTATACTGGCTCTTTCCGGATGGATCTAGGATAATCTCGGTGAAGACCTCGACCGAATACGAGATATACGGTGGGAGATTCCTAGTAATGTGGGCTAGGCGCGGAGATAAGTACCGCGGCTACGAGAAGATAGTCTTCACCCTTCCCTCTCTGAGCTCTCAGGATAAGGCGCCTTCACCCTCTCGCGGATCTTCTCGAAGTCTATGGTCTTCGTAGGCTTCTCCGGAAGCAGGCCCTCGGGTCTATAGATCAACACGATTATCAAGGCGAGACCTAGGAGGAGGTATTCCAGCCAGACGACGTCGAAGGGGATGAAGGGCGCGAAATAGCTCTTGTAGAAGGTTATCAGCTTCCGGAGGGTTACGAATATTCCCGCGCCGACCAAAGCGCCCATGTTATTCGCCGCCCCACCCACTATCACCATCACCCAAGGCCAGAAGGTATGGGTAACCCTATTGAAGGCCGCGGCCGTAACGCTCGCCGTCCAGAAGACGTAGAGAGCTCCTCCGATCGCTGCGATGGCCGAGCCGACCACGAGCGCCTTCATCCTGAACCTCACCACGTCCTTGCCGTAGGCTTCGGCGGATAGCTCGTTATCTCTAATCGCTCGAAGCGCCCTCCCGAGGGGCGACCTGATGAGAAGCTCCGTATAGACTAGGATTAGCGCCAAGACGGCTAGGATCGTGATCGTCGCGGCCAGAAGCCTGAACTCCCCCCTCACCCACCTAAAGGGATCCGGAACGGGTATCCCCTTAGTTCCTCCTATCAGATCGGGCCAATTATATCCTATGGTTCTGAGGATCTCGGCCATGGCTAGGAGCGTTATCGCCAGATAGTCTTCCCTAAGCCTTATCGCGGGGTAGGATGCTATGTAGCCTAGGACGGCGCCGGCGAAGGCAGCGCCTATCAACGAGACGATTAAGTAGCCTAGGCATGCGATCGGATTCGCTGAGAGAATCTGATTTAGGCTTCCAACTATCTTTAGGTTATCGGCTATATAGTCTAAACCATTCATTACGCCACAGGCATACGCTAGTAGCCGCCCGGAGATGGATCCGACGAAGAATGCTCCGCCGGCCACGGCGAGGAGCTTCCCGAAGTTCGGTATCCCCGTGTAGCCGAACTCTATGTTGAGGCTGATGGCTATTATCGCGAATATCCCGAAGAAGGCGAGGCG
>JAPDJZ010000070.1 GCA_029258815.1 archaeon | reverse complement strand
GAAAGCTATAAAGTATTGGGGCAAGCTAGGCTACAAGGTTGCCTGTGCCTTCACCTCCTCGGGCGGGCTCGGCGGCGGCAACGAGATGACATTATGGAGCCTCATCTCAGCAATACTAAACTTCGGCATGATGACCTTTGGCGTGCCCGACTACGTGGCTCCAGGCGTTACGCTGCACTACGGGGCAGTAGCCGTGGGCAAGCCAGACGAGCACGCCCTAGAAGCTTGCAGGCTTTTAGGTAGAAAACTGGTTGAACACATTAAAATTGTAAAAAAGGGCTTGAAAAATAAAAGAAGCTAGTTTTATAGGCCCGTATAGCTCAGCTCGTACTTGCCCTGCAAGCCCTTTATCTTAGTCGGCGCAGTCTTGTAGAAGTATTTGCCGAACTTGGAGGCTAGGCGGGCCGCGACGTCGCTGTACTCGTCTATTAGGTTTCGGGTTTCCCGCGGGTCATCCTTTAAGTTGTAAAGCTCATCTGGCTGGTCGCCGGGCCTGTGGATGTAGCTCCACTCCTTGTCTCTTATGCACCTCTCCTCTGCCTCGTGGTAGCCCATTATGACTGCATCCCTGTGCTCCTTTGCCTCGCCAGTAAGTAGTTTGACGAAGCTTTTACCTTGCATTGCCCTAGCATTATTACCTAAGCCCAGAATCTCGAGCGCAGTTGGCAGAACGTCAGGAAACTGAATTAGTGCGTCTGTAACGCGGTGCTCGCAGCCGGGGTAGTAAACCATGAAGGGGACCTTAAAAAGCTCGCTGTACATCCTGTCTGTTCCCTTTAGGAACTTGCCGTGGTCTGCGAGGGGATGTCCATGGTCCGCGGTGAGAATTATTAGCGAGTCCTCCATGTAGCCGAGTTCCTCCAGCCTCTTCATGAAATGTCCGAACCAATGGTCTACGAAGCTAACCTCGCCCGCATACAGTCCCCTGATATACCTTACCTCCTCCTCGCTTGCCCAATTCTTCGCCATCCCACCCATGGGTAGAATTAGGCGGGAACCGGAGTAGCTTGGGTCTGTGTAGGTGTCGAAGCGTGGCGGCGGGTCCCATGGCTCGTGGGGGTCGAAGCTGTCAACCACTAGGAAAATCTTGTCGTGTACTCTGTTTTCCTCGAGCCATTCTGCGGCTTCCTTGAAGACTCTCGCGGGGAAGTAGTCTTCCTCGCTCTTGAAGTCATCCGTGTTGGCCAGGAACCTAGCTACTAGCCTTCTATAGCGCTCAGTATAGTTTTCGTTAACGTAGTCATCCACTCGTCGCTTAGGGGGCGACGACTTGTAGGCATCATATTCCTGGCCGCGTATCCACCTGAAGGCGTGGAAGCCGCGGTGGAAGTTCATGTTGGGCTTAAAGAGGTGATATGTATCCGTTACTAGGCCGTTGACATAGCCTTCTCTCGCCAATATTTCGGGTGCAGTAATATCCAAGGGATAGTTTAGCAGGGGCCTCCAAGGTCTGTAGGGCAAGGTATATTGACCCGTCCACAGCTCGGTCCTCACGGGTATCGTCGGCAAGCCGCATGGGTAGACGTTCGTAAATACTATGCTTCGCTTCGCGAATGCATCGATGTTCGGGGTACGGCACGCTGGAACACCGTCGAAGACTGGTCGGCCCTTGTTGTAGAAGCTTACGTGGTCTTGTCGGAGGCTGTCAATAATAATTAAAATGAAGTTTTTAACGTCGGAAAATTTTTTGCTCATTGTTATCAAGCTATTTTTGTGAGACGAACTTTAAATGTTTCAGTTTTGACTTTTCTCCTTGTTCATGTAAAAATTGCTTTAAATAAATTTTATACATACGTTATTTTTAAAGGTAAAGTTTATTTGTATGGATATTTTACATAAAAATGTTATGAGAAGAGCAGAAAGCATGAGGCTGCAGCTCCTTGCCGCTGAGACTTTGGCAGCAGCCAGGCAGTTTATGTCTCCTTCGGAACTCACAAAGCTGTTCAGCCTGTCTCCCGTAGATCTTAGCCGCTACGTTTCCGGGATCGTAGTTCCCGCGAAAGACAGAGCGGAGGAGATACTCGAAAAGTTCGTCGAGCTGAACGTTATGGAGGAAATTCTGCACAGGATAATTGTGGTAGACGAGAAGGGGGTTGTTAATATAGCTAGAATAGCCTTTGACGTACATTTGCTCACTTTGGCTAAGGCTGTAGCTTTCATGAGCTTTAGAGACGCGGGAGCGGATGTCGTCTTGACGGCCGCTGTTAACGGTGTTCCTTTGGCGACTTTAGTGGCCGATGTTTTACAGGTTAAGCTTGCAGTGGCGAAGCACGAGCTTGACGCGTCCACGACAAGCGCTGAATACGTTGAGGAAAAATACTATGTTCCCAGTCCTCCACACTATGTTTCCCTTTATCTACCTACCTTAGACGTTAGAAGGGGAAAGCGCGTGTTGGTCGTCGACGACTTGCTCAGGACTGGGAGAACGCTTAACGCTCTCGTAAGAATGGCTGAGAAAGTAGGTGCCGAGGTTATCGGTGTCTTCGGGATAGTGTCAGTGGGTGAGGGCTGGAAGAGGGCTGTCCGCGAGCTTAGCATTCCATATCGTATATGTTTTGAACTTTCGGGGGCTTAATCTTAATATATTCCCGGGTAAATATGTTCTTAAGGTATGTATGACGAACTAGAAAATTGGAAGTTTCATCTATTGTTGCTTCTTATT
>JAPDJZ010000081.1 GCA_029258815.1 archaeon | reverse complement strand
ACTCTCGGCATGGAGACCGCCTCCAACCCTGCTGAAGCCTTCACCGGATAAAAGCCTTCTAGGACTCATGGCCTCTGCTCTTCTTCCTAAGCCTCTCGATGAAGGCGAGTCCCTTCTGGTTGAGCCTGAACACTCTCTCAGGTTGTCTGAATCCCCTATACTTCACCAAATATAGGTCGTAGAGACCTGCGGGGCCAACGTTTCTCCTAACGAGCCTCTCCCACTCGGTCTCCTTTCGAGATTGTGGGGCGGACATATCGAGTCTCTGGACGACGTTGGCGTCGGGTGAATTTAAGCCTTCTAGGTCTCCACCAGCGAACCTTCTTGGGGTCTAATGGATCATTTCTTGCCGGACTTCACCACGTATTCTTCATATGCCTTGGCTATCAGGAACTTGACGACTTCCTCGTTACTTTCAGCCTTCAAGACCCCCCTAAGCACCGCCAGCCTTCTCAGATCAGACTCGTCGAGGGGTATCAGCCTCCCCATCTCCAACCAATAATAGTTGGGAGCATGATAAATCTCTTAGAGACTGGGCTGAAAGTGGGTTTTATTCTCCGGCCGTGAACGCTTATGTAGATGTGGGGGCATGTTCAAGGTGGGGAAGGAGTATGGTCTTGGCCTACGAGAGGAGGATCAAGGTGTCGTCCAAAAGGTGCTACTCTAACGGCTACAAATACTGTTCTAGGTGTAGGCTCTACATCTTGACGGATAGAGCTAGGTGTCCATACTGCAAAACTCTTCTCAGGAGTTCTCCTAGGGGGAAGCATCGGAGGGCGAGGGAGGTCAAGGCCGTGGAGATTCCGCCAGATCTAGAGAGGGAGCTTGACAAGATAGAGGTCAAGGTCAGGGTGAAGACTAGGTCTGGGTAGATGACTTAGGTGGCGTTGTCGCTAAAACCTATAACCATCTGCGAGGTCTTAGATATTGGAGGTCGCATTGGTCTCCGAGGAGACATTGTTTGGGGTGAGGAACGTCATCTGCGGCCTCGAATGATGGTGTCTATGGCCTCGGTATTTGGCGACATTTCACTCTACTATCGGATCTGAGCTTGTGGCCGCATATCGGGCAGGTGATGAGATCGTTGCCAGACAGCTTCCTGAAGCTTGCGTGACACCTAGTGCACCACTTCCAGCCATCGTCGTAGTCGGGTTTGAACCTGACCTGAACCCTCTCCCCACTCTTCAGCCAGATTCGGTAGCGCGCCTCAACCGCCCTCGCTATCGATTCCTCAACCCCATCCCTCCTCTTATCCTCGAGCCCCACCCCAAGGATCTTCGCGAGGGCTATCAACTCCTTCCATGATAGGATCTCCAAAAACGTCTCGAACTCCACCTAATCCCCTCATGATATATGGGGTGGTCGCGTTATTTAACCAATTATGGAGCACCAGAATTTCTCAATTGTGGCGCGCCCAACAGTTATTCGCCTAACACACTGAACTCATACTTAATCGCGCATTTCAAATGTGCCTTCATGGATAATCCTATTGAGACCAGATCATCATTCTCCTTGAGGGGTTTTCCGCATAGGGCACATCTCCTAGATCCCCGAGCGAAGACCTTAACATATCTTCCATGAACTCTCCTACCCTTCCTTGATCTCCTAAAGTTCTTCAAGGCTAAGCTCTCCCCCATCCCTGAGGTCTATGAGCCTAAACCCCCTCTCATACCTCCTCTTCCTAGCCAGTATGGGTCTAGCGCCAGCCCCCTCTGCGAGTTTTATCAACAACTTCCTCCTATCCTTAGTTATCTGAGCATCATATTTACACTCAATTAATAGGATCCTTCCACCTTTCATCGCGACGAGGTCTACGGGCTTCGACCTCGCGGCTCTGACCACTATCCATCCACAGGTCTCCAAAAAATCTTTCACACTCCATTCAAACCTCCTTCCCTTAGCGTAGCTCATCCCTCACCTCAACCCTCCTAGGAAGTTCTGGAGAGGATCTGTAGAGCCATCTAGCTCTCCTACCCTTCCCCCTCTTATAGCCCTTAACCCTCTCCAATATTCCGAGGGAGACTAATTGCTCTAGGATCGGCCTGACATACTTGAAATCTTTTGGGGCCCATCCCCTCCTCAATAGCTCGGAGGCCACGGCCCCGGCGCTCTTCCAATCATCTAAGAAGCCGTCTAGGGCCAATAATATTATCCTGCCTAGGAGCTCTCTCTCCGAGACCTTGACGTAGACAGGCCTCCTCTCGAGGATGACTCTCGGAACCTCTACGGAGACCTTGACCTCATCCACCCCCTTCATCAGGGTATTCAACCTCGTCTCAAGCACCTCGACCCTGTGTTGCACCTCCTTTAACCTGTGGGCTAGGTCCCCGTCCCCGTCGCAGGATCTGGTGCTCGGTTTCATCCATAATAGGGTATGGGGGGCTGGGATTTAACGCTTGGAGAGCTGGCTGAAAGTGCCCCTATCTTGGGGGTTGATGGGAGACGGTTGGCGACCCCTTCACCGCCGGGGTCTCAAGACGCTTACCCTCTTGCCGCCATCCACGTCAAGAACTCCTCGGTCGAGTTGAACCTCCTGTCAATCTCATCGTTTATTATCCTGTCGACGTAGATGTTCTCGCCCTCACTTGCGGAACCTCTCCGGCCGCCGGACCATAGGGTGATCCATAGGGTTACCGTCGTGTTGAGATCTAGGAAGGTGTAGGGCTCCGCGCCCTCCGGCCGATACTCGATCTCCGC
>JAPDJZ010000085.1 GCA_029258815.1 archaeon | reverse complement strand
GTCACGTTGAACCTCTGAGCGAACGGAACGGTGGTACTCGAGCCAGGGCACATGGGCGTAGTATAGCTCGGACCATCACCATAGTAAGCAGAGTCTACTCCATCGTAGATAGAGCATGGAACACCATCCCAGGCCCAAGCTACAATTTTCAGCCACGCGTGCTTGCCTTGAGCGGCTACTGGCGTCGATAGTAGCGGAACCGAGATGGCGACGGTCGATAGGACTAGCAGCGCTAGAAGAAGGTATGAACCAATTCGCTTACTCATTTTTCCTCGCCACCCTCCGGATCCAAGAGCTATTTAACCAAATAGATTCTAGATGGGCTTCTAACTTCTAGAACTTCCGAGTCTAGCGGGCTAGAACCATCGAATAGGCGGTAATACCTGAAGAAGCCGCTCCCGGCCCCCCGGAACCCGCCTATTCTAATCTCGCGAACCCGTGCCCGGCGGCCTCTACTTAATATCGGGGCTCCCATGCTAGAGGGGTGAGGAAAATGCGTCGAGGGGCGCTTACCCTTCTCCTAGCCCTCCTAGTCTCCGCGGCGATCCTCTATCCGGAGCCCGCGAACGCCCTTTCCAAGCCCGTCTACCCGCCTCAAAAGTATCCTCAGCTGATCCCGAATCTGATAGCCGTTCACGGAGACCGGCTCGTAGTCCAGGACCTCTCGGAGAAGGCGGTCGAGCTGATAAGCCTGGAGACCTGGGAGGCTAGAAGCCTGAAAATCGGGAAAGAGCTAAGCGATCTGGCGATTCTGGGAGACTTATTGGCCATGGCCTCCCAAGACGGGCGCCTCCTAATCTACGATCTAGAGACCGGGGAGCAGCGGGAGCTGGAGGCTCCCGGGAGGATCGAGGACCTAGGAGCTGGAGGCGGGCTCGTCTGGGCATCGATCCCCGTCCGAGACCTGATCCTAGGAATAGATCCCGTCAGCCTCGAGATCGAGAAGAGGATCGAGCTGAACATAGCTCCCGGCGGTGGGAAGCTGTCCGTAGCTGGTGGAGATCTCTGGGCCATCGAGGAGGCCGGCGAAAGCGTTGTGAGAATCGACCTGGAGTCCGGGAGCAAGTCCAGCCTAAAGCTCGAGGAACGCGCCGTAGCGGTTAAGGCCTTCGAGGGCGGAGCCCTCGTCGCGACTAGCGGAGACAGGATCTTAGAGATCTCAAGCGACCCGAAGGTTCGGAGGAGCTGGAAGCTCGAGAAGGGCTCGGCGACCGAGATCCAGCTCTATCGGCTGGGGGACGGGAGGATAATCTACGTCTCTCCGCCCAGGTGGGTTATAGGGGAGATCGATGGGGAGAGGATAACCGAGGTTAAGGCCGGGGCTAGGATAGGGGGGTCGGCCCTCGCCGGCGATAGGGTCTGGTTCACCGAGCCCGCGAAGCGGAGGATAGGCTACGCGCCGCTCTCGAGGCCGCCGATCGTTAAAGACTTCAGGGTCGAGAAGGTTCGGGGAAATCTGTTCAAGGCCGTCGCCGAGGTCGAGGATCCGGATGAAGACCTATCGAAGGTGGTTCTCGTGGTGTTTTACCCGGAGCTCGTCGGAGCGGCTCAGAATAGAAGCTATGAGATGAAGTACGCCGACGGGCTATACGTTAAGGAGTTTAGCGTGGAGTATGGGAGGAGGGCGGAGGCGCACGTCTCGGCGATCGACGCATACGGCAACCTCGGGAAGAGCAGCGTGATCAAGCTCCGAGCCGAAAGGGTTGAAGAGACCACGGGCAGCCAGCAGACGAGTAAGCCGAGCCCACAGCAGTCGGTAACCCCCGCCGAGGTCTACGCCGCCGGAAGCTCCCTGCTACTCCTAATACCCATAATCGCGGCCCTGATGCTTCGTAGGCGGTGGAGGAAGAGGAGACGTTAATAGAGGCTGGAAAGGTGGATGGATGGTATGCCGGCGATCGAGGAAGCTGAGATACTTAGAGACCGGGCATACGCGTTTCTCCGGAACGCTAGGAGACTATTCGAGGAGGGGGAATACGATCTAGCGGCGTTCAGCGTCGAGCAGTTCTGCCAGCTGATTCTGAAGTATAAGCTGCTGATCAAGACCGGAACCTATCCGAGAACCAATTCCCTCCTACGCTTATTAAGAGAGCTGGATAAACTCGAGCCCGGAAAAAACGTCGGAAGCTTCATAGACTCCGAGCTCATGTTCCTGACGAGGATCGAGGACGCTTACATAGTCGCGAGGTATCTCCCGAGGAGATACGAGCGGAAGGAGGTTGAGGAGCTTCTGAAGTTCGCCGAGAGGTTTAGGGAGGTGATTGAGAATATCTAGCTCCAGCTTCGATAGCTATGTAGAGTCTGGAGCCGAGGTTCTAAAACATCTGAAAAACTATCGGAAGATAGCTGAGAAGATAAAGGAGATGGCGAGGAGGAGGTGCGGGAGCGCTAGGGTCATAGTTTTCGGATCCGTCGTCGAGGAGAGGATCACGGCGCTGAGCGATATAGACGTGCTGATAATCTGCGATCTCGATGAGGAGGAGCGGGTTAAGCTCAGGCCGAGATAAGGAGGGGGCTCGGATACGACGTCCCCGTCGAGCTTCACATAGCGTCGGAAGAGGAGTTCAGGAGATGGTATAGAAGGTTCCTTGATACCTTTGAGGAAGTATAGCCTTTGAAGATATGGGTCGGGAGACACGAGCAGAGGAGAAAAGGGATGGAGGCGGCGAAAACGTTAAAGTTTCATTAGGATGGTCGTATCTAACAGGCTGGGAGGGCCGGTAGTCTAGTGGCTATGACGCCGCCCTTACACGGCGGAGGTCGTGGGTTCGACTCCCA
>JAPDJZ010000074.1 GCA_029258815.1 archaeon | reverse complement strand
CATAACATAGTGGCCGAAGCCGAACTCGAAGACTGTTGTTAAGATGAGCCAGAAGACCCCTATCCAGAGGAGATCTATCTTGGTTACGTCCGTCTTTATACCGTTAACGAGCCAGTAGGCTACGGCTAAGATATAGGCTATTGCTATTAGGGAGCTGACGGCGTGTCCGAGGTGTTTGCCGATCTTCGGGGCATAAAGCGTCTCCCTAATCACAGCATTCACGATGCTTAAGATTAAGAGCACTACCCATATTCCGAGAGCATGGAGAAATATCCTACCCTCCATGTTGGTCTACCTTTTTGATGACTTATAAGGTCTCCGTAACCTAAGATAAGCTGAGATATACGCCGTCATGTATAGTATTCCTCCGACGTATCCCATGAGCAGTAAGGTTAGGTACGGCTGTGAGAGATAGTTTACCTCGACCACCGGCTTGTAAATCAGCATCATTCCAGCCAGCCTTGTGAGCGTGAGCTTAACAGACCATATTGGGAGGAGGGTTAATAGGAAGTTTCCGGCTGTCGTCAAGGCGGCTGCGGGGAGGAGGAGTTTCTTCTCCCTTAGAGATGCTAGGCCGTAGATTAGGGTGAGGGGTATAATGTATTGTAGGATTGCGGCCGACGACTTCACGGCCAAGGCTATTCTCACCAAGCTCAGGGAGCCGGAGGTCAGTCCTACAAAGGAAACGGGGACGAAGACGCCGAAATTCAGAACCAGCCAAGCCACTAGGAAACACAGGGAGAGCGAGGTAAGCTTTCTATGAGCGCCGCCCATCCTCCTCGCCTCCACGAAAATCATTATGACCGCTACAAACTCCAAGACTATCGCTAATGGATCCAGGACGGAGACCAGAATAGTCGGGACGGAGAGCGGAGATAGCGCCTCGGTTCTCAGCTCTCCGCCCATCGAGATGAGAGAACCTATCGCTATCGTGAAGCCTAGGAGCATGCAGATAATCATGAATAAGAGCGCCATCGGAGTCAACTTAAGCTCCATCCTCATCTAGACTCTCCCTCTTCTATGGCGTTCATATGGGAGCCCCTCTTATGAAGTGTAGTTGGGAGATGCTGTCGATGCCGCTTTATAGGCGGCTATGCTGATCGCAGCTCCTATAGCTGTTGCTATGGCGGTTGCGGTGTGGAGGTCTAGGAGTTGTGGGTTAAACAATTTGTATGTCATCAGCGGCGTTAGGGTCATCGTGATGCGCGCCGGAACCTTCGTCGACCTCCAGAAGAGCATGGAGCTAACCCTCAGAGAAGAGGTCGAAGCACTTCTATACGAGGCCGGAATTAAGGCGGGGAGGAGCTCGACCAAGGTCCTGCTAAGGGAGTGGGAAGAGAAAGACTTCATGCGCAGGTGGGCCGAGTTTTATAGCTCCAATGGATGCGGATGGTTCAAGCTCGAGAAGGCCGAGGTAGAGCCCGAGAAGGGCGGGATCGTGAGAATCAGCGGCTCATTCATAGCCGAAGAATACGGGAGATCCGAGAAACCTGTCTGCCACTTCCTATGCGGATTCCTAGTCGGGTCTTTCGCGGGCTCCTAGGAGTAGAGCTGACATGCAAGGAGACCAAATGCGCGGCCATGGGAGAACCATACTGCGAGTTCAAGCTAGAGAGATACGACATAAACAAGCCCTAGCCCATATGCCGAGAAAAAGGCGATAAGGGCTGAAAGCCTCATTAGTTGAAGCGGCTGCGCGCCGAAGGCTCCATTGTTTTGAATATATGAAAATATTTGAACTCATTAGGATAATCCCGTAAAGAAAATTTCTCCTAAGCCGGGTCGTAAACCAGTACCTCAAATCGTGAGGGCTGATCCTCAAGCCAAGCTTAGACGAATGCTTAACGGCGATATCGAATACCGTGTTTCTATCCATCCGCCTCTTGCTCGCGTAGTTCATGAAAAAGCGCCCTAGTCTGCGTCTTCTTAGAGGTGATGCGGGGGGTGGGATTTGAACCCACGAACCCCTACGGGACAGGGTCCTAAGCCCTGCGCCTTTGACCAGGCTTGGCTACCCCCGCGGTTCTCCGCTCTATATCTCTGCGGCTGAAGCCCTGCTAATAAAATTTAGGTGGAGTTTTCCGGGTTTAGAGGATTCCGCGTAGGAGCCAGAGCATGTAGAGCGGTATGAAGACCAGCGAGATCGTGTTCAGCAGCTTTATCAGGATGTGCAGGGATGGGCCTACCGTGTCCTTCAGCGGATCTCCGACCGTGTCTCCCACGACCGCGGCCTTATGCGCGTCCGACCCCTTCCCTCCTAGGTTGCCCGCCTCGATGAACTTCTTCGCGTTATCCCATGTAGCTCCACCCCACATCATCATTATCGCAAGCGGGATCGTCGAGGCCGTCGCCCCGATCACGAGAGCGCCTATCCCCGGCCCCCCGAAGAGCAGCCCGATTATCAGGGGCGTCAGGATTATGACCAGGCTGGGTGCCATCATCCCCCGGAGGGCGTGCTCGGTCGCTATCGAGACCGCTCGATAGTAGTCAGGCCTCCCGCTTCCATCCAAGATCCCAGGAATCTCCCTGAACTGCCTCCTAACCTCGTCGACCATCTTGAAGGCGGCTCGGGTTACGACCTTCAGGGCTATCCCGGAGAATAGGTATGGTAGGAGCGCTCCGATTAGGGCCGCGATTATTATCCCGGGCTTGATTAGGAGTAGCTCGTTGATGTATCCGCTCATCCCCTCTAGGAGCGCGGCGGGCGGTAGGGTCGTTATCCCGACCTCGCGGGCGACGTAGTCTTGGATGAAGGCTTGGAAGAGTAGGAGGGTCGCGATCGTGGCCGAGGC
>JAPDJZ010000107.1 GCA_029258815.1 archaeon | reverse complement strand
CCTCGGTCCGGCTCTCGATAACCCTGCCGACCTCGTTTATGAGGAGGACCTTGCAGCCGGTCGTCCCGACATCAATCCCCAGATAGGCGGGCAACCTACCCCACCTCCCTCAAAGCCGCGGTAGATCCACCGCTCGGGAAGACTTCAATCCGCGTTCCTCCGCTATCGGTGGAGTGGGTGATGGAAGAGGGGCGCACGGGTATTAGATCAGCTTCTATCATCGGCTATATCCGCGTTCGGTCAGCTATATAATTCCTCTCCCGATTAAGCGGTGGAGAAGATGAAAAATAAAAAAGCGAAAGCGTTTTAGAATATCGCCATCTCGGTCTTCGCGTCGAATAGGTGGACCTTCTCCAGCAGGAAGCCGACCCAGACCTTCTCCCCGAGGCTCGGCAGCTTCGTAGTTATCGGAACTATGGCCTTCATCAGGTACTCTCCAGCCTTCAGGTCTACGATGTAGTTAGACCCCATGGGCTCGATCACGTAGACGTCGGCTTGGAATACGGAGTCGGGCTGCTTCTCGATCGAGAGGATCATGTGCTCCGGCCTGAAGCCTATAACGACCTTATCTCCCTTAGCCTGCTCCCTTACGAGCTTCGCGATCTCCTCCGGGAGAGTGTATTGGAAGATCCCAGCGTCTAAGATCAGCTTCGAGTCCTTCTCCACCACATTTGCCTCCACGAAGTTCATCGGCGGGCTTCCGAGGAATCCGGCCACGAAGATGTTCGCGGGCCTCTCGAAGACCTCGTGGGGTGGAGCGTACTGCAATATCTTGCCCTGATTCATTACGGCGATCCTATCTGCCATGGCCATGGCCTCGGCCTGATCGTGGGTTACGTAGATGGTCGTAATCCCGAGATCTCTCTGAAGCCTCTTAAGCTCGGCCCTCATGTAAACCCTGAGCTTCGCGTCTAGGTTGCTGAGAGGCTCGTCCATGAGCCATACCCTCGGGTTCCTGACGAGAGCTCTTCCGAGAGCGACCCTCTGCTGCTGGCCTCCGCTGAGCTGCCTCGGCCTCCTATCCAGCAACTCCTCGATCCTAAGCAGCTTAGACACCTCTCTAACCCTCTTATCGATCTCCTGCTTCGGATACTTCTTCATCTTGAGGGGGAAGGCTAGGTTGTCGTAGACGGTCATATGCGGATAGAGGGCGTAGCTCTGGAAGACCATAGCTATATCCCTATCCTTCGGCGGGAGGTCGTTCACCAGCTTATCCCCAATATAAATCTCTCCTTTATCCGGGGTCTCCAAGCCGGCGATGCACCTAAGGGTCGTGGTCTTGCCGCAGCCGGAGGGGCCTAGGAGAACCACGAACTCGCCATCTCCGACCTCGAAGCTTATCCCGTCGACGGCTATCGTCTTATCGAATCTTTTATGGAGATTTACAACCCTAACCCTGCTCAAGACTCTCCCGAGATATGGGGAACCCTCCAATATATAAAGTTGCTCTCGAGATTCGGGTGGAGCGGGCTTCTCAGCGGGGAGATCTCGGCTATTCGGGGGCTCTTTTAATCCGGGGGAAGCTGGGATAAAAAGTTAGCGTGTATGTATATTAAGTCCTCGTTCCTTCATGAAGCTTGGAGGCTGAAGAAGCTTTGAGGATAGGCGTTTTGACCGGAGGAGGAGATTGCCCGGGGCTTAACGCCGTTATCCAAGCAATCGTTACGAGGGCGAGCCGATATGGGATCGAGGTCTGGGGGATCGAGGACGGCTATAAGGGGCTTCTGGAGGCTAGGGCAAGGCCCCTTCGGAGGGAGGACGTTAGGGATATCTACGCGATCGGCGGAACGATCCTCGGAACCTCGAGGAAGAATCCGACTAAGAGCGAGGAGGATATTCGAAGGGTGCTGGATAACGTCAAGAAGCTCGGGCTGGATGGGCTCATAGCGATCGGGGGGGACGATACCCTAGGAGCGGCTAGAAAGCTCTACGAGCGGGGCGTCCCGGTAGTAGGCGTCCCCAAGACGATCGACAACGATCTCTCGGCGACCGACTACTCGATAGGATTCTGGACCGCCGTTCAGACGATAACCGAGGCTTTGGAGAGGCTTCACACGACGGCTAAGTCCCATAAAAGGGTTATAGTCGCCGAGATCATGGGCAGGTATGCCGGGTGGCTCGCCCTCATGGGAGGGCTGGCCGGCGGAGCGCACATAATCCTGATACCGGAGAAGCCCCTCGACATAGACGAGGTCTGCAGGGTTATCGAGGAGCGGGAGAAGCGCGGGGAGCCGTATACGATAATCGCCGTTGCCGAGGGGGTGAAGATCCCGGAGACAGGCGAGCTCGCCGTTGCCGCGGCTGAGAGGGATGAGTTCGGCCACGTGAGGCTCGGCGGGATCGCTAAGTTCTTGGAGGAGGAGATTAAGCGGAGAACCGGCAAGCCCGTTCGATCGACGATTCTCGGATATATTCAGAGGGGCGGGTCGCCGGTGGCCTTCGATAGGATTCTCGGAATCCGGCTGGGATTCAAAGCGGTCGATCTGGTTAAGGAGCGTAAGTTCGGATACGCCGTGGTCCTGCGGGGAACCGAGATAGTGCCGGTTAAGCTTGACGAGGTCGTGGGCCAGCTCAGAAGGGTCCCGGAGGAGCTATTCGAATACACCGACGTCTTCAGAGGTTAAGCGCTTCTCGATTAGCATCATCCACACCTCCTCCATATTTTTGGCCTCAAATTGTCGTAAAGCTTTAATGCTCACCGGATTCTCTCGGGAAGGGACTTAGCGGGAATGAGGGATGCCCACGCGCGCTCCGTCGACGAAGTCTTGGAAGCTCTCGAATCGAGCCCAAGCGGTCTAAGCGACGAGGAGGCTAGGAGGAGGCTTGAGAAGTATGGGTATAATGAACTCGCGGTCGAGAAGAGG
>JAPDJZ010000122.1 GCA_029258815.1 archaeon | reverse complement strand
CCCGGAATCTAGAACGGCTTCATCGATCCTCGGATACATCCCGAGGGGCGTCGCGTTTACGATTACCTCGCATCCTCTCGCCCTATTCCTTCCCTCACGTAGACCGCACGCCTCGGAGATGCATCCGGCTTCCTCGATCCACCTCGCGAGCTCCTCAGCCCTCGCCAAAGTCCTATTCGCTATGATGAGTTTCCGGGCTTCGAGATCGAGGAGAGCCTCGACCGCCGCCCTCGCAGCGCCGCCAGCCCCGAAGACGATGGCCGCATCCACCTCGGTTAAGCCGGCTTCCCGGAGAGCCCTCTCAATCCCGTAGACATCCGTATTGTATCCTCGAAGCGCGCCTCCATCGTTTACGACGACGTTAACGGCTCCAGTCTTCTCGGCGGTTTCATCAAGCTCGTCAAGAAATCTCATTACCGAGATCTTGTGCGGGATCGTGACGTTAAACCCCCTCGCCCCGATCGCTTTAAGCCCCTTAACAGCGTCCGCTAGGAGCCCCTCCTCCACGTCGAACGCTAGGTAAGCGTAGTTTAGGTCTAGGGCTTTGAACGCCGCGTTATGCATCTGAGGCGAGACCGAGTGCCTAACCGGATGCCCGATCAAGCAGCATAGCCTAGTCTCCGAATCTATCAACCCGGCATCACCAGACCTAGAATCTCCCTGAAATCCGTTATGGCTAGTTGGCCGGGCGCGGCCTCCCTGCCCGGAAGACACGCGTAGGCTATCGGAGATCCTAGGATAGGCGCGAGGATTCGCGAGATCCTCCCCTGCTCGCCCATGGCGAACGCGATGAGCCTCTCGCGTGGAAGCCGATCGTATAGGCTTAGAATCCTGAGGTTATCCTGAAAACCCTTCGCTGTGGCGACGACCTTCGCGAGATCCCCATGGCCCAAGGCCTTCTCGGCGATCTTCTTCAGCTCATCCACGTCCGGCGTCCCCGAGAAGTAATGCTTCGAGACTATGAGCCTAGTCCTCCTTCTCAAAAGCCTCGAGAGCTTCCCGAGCTCCCTCGTCTCGAGCTCGATATCCATGTACGCCGGCTTTTCATCCGAGAGCTCGGCGATTATTCTCAGCCTCTCCGATTCGTCTCCATCGTATCCTCCGCCCTCCCACGCCGGCCTAAGGGTTATGATCAGCTTATCGCGATAGCTCGATATGAGCTCCCTAATTCTCTCAAGCTTCATACTCTCGAGCTGATCGAGCCTAAGCTCCACGAGATCCGCCCCGAGCTTCAAAGCCTCCTCCAACTCTTTCTCGAGGGCGGACTCCAGCCTAGCGATTACGCTGACGCAGATCATGGGCCTCAAGAAGCTCACTTCACCTCTCGATCACGAATTCGTCGACGGCTCTCCCGAAATGCCTCGCGGAGGCTTTTGGGAGGTGGGCTAGGATCTTGTCGCCGGGCTTTAGCTCGGTTACGGGGACGGGCTTCCCCCCGGGCGATAACACGGTTATGGTCTCGGCGTTCTGGAGGGTTACCGAGCCCTCGCGCTCCCCAGCCCTAACCCCGACAAGCTTAAGCGGCCTCCGTTCTATCTTAACCCTGCCCACCGACACCACTCTAACGCCGCTCCTCGATACGATTAGGACTCTATCGCCAGCCTTAAGCTCCGAGAGATACTTGGTCTTCCCGTCGGGCGCTAGGGTGTAGGAGTGGATCGCGCCCGCGTTCACCCTAAACGGCCTGGGCTCGGTGAAGGCCGATCCAAGCCTCTCATTATGAACTAGGACTAGCAGGCCTGCGGTGTTCCCGACCAGCATCCCCTCGCCCAGCTCCAGAATGGAGGTGGTGTCTATGCAGGCTCTATCCCCCAGCCCGATCTCCCTAACCTCCGAAACCTCGGCTTCAACGAGCTCGATCCGCCTCGGAGCGTTAACCTGCTCGTGAACTAGGTCGATTTCGTCGAGGCTTTTAACGGGGACGAGAACCCCGTCAACCCCCTTCTCCAAGATTCCGAGGAGGGTCTCGACCTCGGCCGGGGACGAGGCAGCGGCGATGAGCTTCGCCCCCGTCGCCGAGAGATCCGCTATCAGGTTCTCCAAGGCGATTATCCTCCAATCCTCGACCCTAACGATGATGTTCTCGGCGCCGGCCTTCGCCGCGGCCAAAACCTTCTCGGAATCCTCCGGGGATCTTATGGTGATCTCGGGGACGGCTCCTCGAGTCGGCTTCACCAAATCCCTCGACACCCTATGCTCGGCGTCACCCGAATCGTAGTAGATCTCGATCAATTTCCTCAGCCTCTCTGGAACCGCCTTCGGATCGCAGTAAAACGATCTTATCCCCCTCGAGATGGCGTGCTCGATTAGCTCTGGCCTCGGATCGCCGAGCGCTAGGATTATCTTCTTCTCCATCCTCTCATCGACCCCTAAGGATCTTCAAGGCCTCCTCGATGCTGCTCCCCTCGATCACGACCGCTCGAAGAGCTCTAGCCATGAGCTCCGGCCTCTCGTGCTGGAAGACGTTCCTCCCGAAGGTGACCCCGATCCCGCCGGCGTCCACGACGGCTTTAGCGAGTTCCAGAACCTTCCGATCATCATCCATCCTAGGGCCTCCCGCGGCGACTACGGGAACCGGGCACCCCTCGACTATGATCCTTATGTCCTCGGGGTCGAAGGAGGGCATCGGTGCCTTCACTATATCCGCTCCGAGCTCCGCCCCAACCCTAGCCGCGTGAGCTATGGTCATCGGATCCTTCGGATCCTTTACGTTCTCGCCACGGGGATACATCATCGCTATAAGCGGGATTCCCCACCTATCGCACTCGTCCGCGATCGCCCCCAGCTTCATAAGCATGTCCTGCTCATCCCGGTTCCCGAGGTTTACGTGGACGGAGACTGCGTCCGCCCCGAGCCTGATGGCCTCCTCGACGGAGGCAACCCTAACCTTCCA
>JAPDJZ010000175.1 GCA_029258815.1 archaeon | reverse complement strand
ATGACCTTCATATTCCGAGGGTAGATCGTGCTGGAGGTGCCCCTCACTCCGGTCTCGTCGTCCTCCGTGTTCGGCAGGTATTTCGTTCGGTACCCGCGCGGCGTTTAAGGCTAGATGGGTTATAGATGCTGAGGGAGCCGGGGCGAGCGTACTTAGAAGGTTTCTCGGGGTGGCGGCGGAGCCGCGGAGATGGATTCCGATAAGGCAGCTTCTCGTAAGAGGGCATAACCTCGATAGGAGATACGCTTACGTGTATTTCAGGAGCTATCTTCCCCACTTCTTCGCCTATCTGATACCCGTGAACGAGGATCTGGGCAAGCTTGGAGTAGCCTCCCGGGTTCCGGACCTTAGAAGGAGGTTGAGGAAGTTCGTCTCGGAGGAGTTTCCGGGGGCGAAAATTCTCAAGGAGGTCGGCTACGTTATCTACTCCGGCTTCCCGTTAAGCGTGCTGGATATCGAGGGCAGGTTCATCCCGGTTGGAGACGCGGCCGGCCACGTTAAGGCGACGACCGGCGGGGGAGTAGTTCTCGGAGGCCTGATCGCGGGGAGCGTTGGGAGAGCCGTCGCCGAAGCTCTTCGAGGAGGCGATCCCGGCGAGCCCCTGCGAATGGCCCGGATGATCCTAGGCGAGCTCAGGGGGATAGCCCTCGGCCGAAGAATTCTCGAGAGGATTCCGAGATCCCTTTACGACGCATTTCTTAGGGGGCTTTCTCAGAGGCCCTTGAGAAATCACCTAACGAGGTTCTGGGATATGGATTTCCAGCTGTCGGCGCTCCTCGCCGGGAGGCGAAGCTTATATTATGGCTTAAGATCCTAGTCCTAAAAATGTCAGCGACGGAAGCACCATCTCTGCCGCTCTGCTCGTCGTGCAGGAAGCCCATAGACCCTCACGAGCACGCCGTGAAATTCCCGTGCCCGAACTGCGGTAAGGTGATTATCTGGAGGTGCGAGATCTGCCGCGAGCTCGCCAAGCCCTACGCGTGCCCCTCCTGCGGCTTTACGGGTCCGTGAGGTGGCTGGGAAATGGCTAGAGTGGTTGTTGTGATGGAGATTCTTCCCTCGGATCCGAGCACGAATCTGAACGATCTGGTTGAGAGGATTAGGGGGAAGCTTCCGGAGGGCTTCGAGCTTAAGGGCTTCGAGACCAAGCCCGTGGCCTTCGGCCTCTCCCTCGTGAAAGCCGTGTTCGTAATCCCGGAGGAGGAGGGCGCGCCTCAGAAGCTGGAGAGGATCGTGAACGGCTTCGATGAGGTCGAGGAGGTAAACGTCGTAGCCATGACGAGGCTTTAAGAAGCTTCGGCGGAGATCTGAATCTTACTTAAATAGTGGTCTGGCGGATACGGGATAGTAGGGTGAATGAGTCCGAGGGAGCTGCGCCTAAGGGTTGTTGAAGCTCGCCAGAGGGACGTTGGATACGGGATAGCTAGGATTGATAGGGAGGTCGGGGCCGCTGCGGGATTCCAGACCGGCGACATGGTGGAGATTATCGGGAGGAAGGTTACGGCTGCGACCCTCTGGCTGGGCTACATGGAAGACGAGAAGGACGTGATCAGGATAGACGGCTATATCAGGAGCAACGCCGGGGTCTCGCTTAACGAGTGGGTTACAATAAGGGAGGCTAAGGTTAGGGAGGCTCAGCTAGTAGTCCTCGCCCCCGTGAACTCCTCCATAAGACCCGACGAGAACTTCACCCGGCTCGTCAAGAGCAGGCTCATCGAGTATCCGATAGTTCAGAAGAACGTGATCCCCGTCATGTTCTTCGGAAACCTATTCACCTTCGCGGTGATCCAGACGAGGCCGCAGGGAGTCGTTAAGATAACCCCGAGGACGAGGCTCGTCATCCACTCCAAGGCCATGCAGGAGAAGATGCTGAAGACGACGGTAACCTACGAGGATATTGGAGGGCTCCACGAGCAGATCCAGCGGATAAGGGAGATGATAGAGCTCCCGCTGAGATACCCGGAGCTATTCCAGAAGCTCGGGATAGAGCCTCCTAAAGGCGTTCTACTTTATGGGCCTCCGGGCTGCGGGAAGACCCTTCTGGCGAAGGCGGTCGCCACCGAGGCTGAGGCCAACTTCATCCTGATAAACGGCCCGGAGATCATGAACAAGTATTATGGCGAGAGCGAGGCGAGGCTGAGAGAGATCTTCAGGAAGGCCGAGGAGGAGGCTCCGTCAATAATCTTCATCGACGAGATCGACGCGATAGCCCCGAAGCGAAGCGAGGTAACCGGGGAGGTCGAGAAGCGGGTCGTCGCCCAGCTCCTCGCACTAATGGACGGGCTTGAGACCAGAGGGCAGGTGATAGTTATAGGGGCCACGAATAGGCCGAACGCCCTAGACCCAGCCCTGAGAAGGCCCGGAAGATTTGATCGAGAGATAGAGATAGGGATCCCGGATAGGAACGGCAGGAAGGAGATACTCCAGATACACACGAGGGGCATGCCCCTGGCCGAGGACGTGAACCTGGGTAAGCTCGCGGAGATCACTAGAGGCTACACGGGGGCCGATCTCGCGGCCCTCTGCAGGGAGGCTGCCATGAAGGCTATCCGGAGGATCCTGCCGAGCATAGATTTCTCAGAGGAGAAGATCCCGCCCGAGATCCTAGACAGGCTCGCGGTAACCATGAGGGACTTCTTGGACGCCTTCAAGGAGATAACCCCGACCGCCCTGAGGGAGATAGAGGTCGAGGTTCCCAACGTGAGGTGGGAGGATATCGGGGGGCTTGAAGCCGTTAAGAAGCAGCTGGTCGAGGCCGTCGAGTGGCCCCTGAAGTATCCCGAGAAGTTCGAGCGGATGGGGATCAAGCCGCCGAAGGGGATACTGCTATACGGCCCTCCCGGATGCGGGAAGACCCTCCTAGCGAAGGCGATAGCGACCGAGGCCGAGGCGAACTTCGTCTCCGTCAAGGGGCCCGAGATATTCAATAAGTGGGTCGGGG
>JAPDJZ010000133.1 GCA_029258815.1 archaeon | reverse complement strand
CTTGGTCATCGTGTTAGAAGAGGAGAATTAGCAGCTACGGGATTAGACCTTGGCAGACTATTTGGTAAGGCCTTAAGAGAAGCATATAGATGGACTAGCTATCATCCTTATCCTGATATTATTGTGCCTACAATCACTAATGCGCTTATACTATCCTATGTTGAGCCAGATAGTATTATTAGGGAGTCAGGTGATCTTAGGAGAGCCCTATCATTATTTATAGGAGGTACTCGGTGGAGAGACGTTAGGGAGTTTATGAACGCGCTTATAGCCGGGACCTCATGCGGGCGTCCCTAGATCAGGAGTGGGTTGGGGCCGCTCCGATAAACCTCGTGGTAAACGCCATCTACGAGAGGACTACGCGCCATTACGGCGACCGCGGGGTGAGATACGTCCACATGGAGGTTGGGCACCTAGGCCAGAACATATACCTGCAGTGCATAAGCCTCGGCCTAGCGTGCGTGGTCGTCGGAGCCTTCTACGACGAGGAGGTCAAGCGGATAGTCGGCGGCGCTGGCGAGCCGCTCTACGTAATCCCGGTCGCCGTCCCCGCAGAGCCTTGGAAGCTTTGAGAAAGGCTAATAAACAGAGGAGGCGATGGAATTCGCGGCGATGAAGAGTCAGAGTTACGCTGATCCGATGAGGTGAAGGCATTTGACTGAGCCGCTAACAACTTTTAAGTTAATTGATCTATCATGTAGAATCCGTGCGACCCGCCGGGATCTCGGCGAGGGCCTTTGAAGGCTTCGCGAAGAGCTTCAAGGATCCCCTGCTCACCAACCTTAAAGAATATCTCAGCGGGATGCGCCGAATGAGCATTCTAAAGACCTTCTGGTGCTCGGTGTGGAGGAGCCTGGGATACCTCGGCCTGAAGAGCTCCGGCGAACTCATAGGGGCTTTAAGGCTGCTGAGGATGAAGATCGCCTTCCACGGCCATGGAGCCTGGAGGGGGCTTAAGGAGAGAGGAGAGATCCAAGACATATTCCTCTCCAGATGGGAGAAGGACTACCTGCAAAGCCTTCTATCAAGAGCCGAGAAAACGTTCTCAAGACATGGGCTAAAGGATTTCGGGATCTCCGAATGGAAGCCGGAATCTTGGAAATCTCTCGAGGAATGCGGCTTCAGCCCCTACGCCCGCTCAGTTCTAATAATGTGGGATCTCAGGAAGGAGATCCCGAAACGGGGAAATCCCGATGTCGAGATAAAGCCCGCCTCGAGATCCGATCTGAGCAAGCTTAGAAGGATTCAGCTTAGGAGCTGGGGCTTCTTCATCCCGCCGAGCTTCAAGCATCATCTCATCCTGATCGCCTACCTGAGGGGAGAGCCCGTCGGATCGGCCTACCTAAATCCCCGCACGGGAAACATAGATTTCGGGGTTCACGTGGTTAAGGAGTTTCAGAGGATGAGGGTGGGGGCAGCGATACTCCGCTCCGCGAGAAAGGTATTCCTAGACTTGGGATTCAGGAGGATGTTCGTCGTCAGGGTTTTAAGAGCCCTAACGAAGGTGAATGAAAGCGATAGGATCGCCTTAAGCTTCTACATGGGCTGCGGGGGAAGGCTCCTGAGAGAGTATAGGGGATTTAGGAGGAAGGCTAGGCCCCCGCAAGCTCGACATCCCCCGATAGAGGAGTTTATCGATTAGCTTCTCCTAGTCGATTAGATGCTCGTTATATCTCGTGAACTCCCTTATGCCGTATGCATCCACCTCGATAACCTCCCCATTTATCGTTATGTTTCCGGTCCAGTGGATCGTCGCTCTTCCCCAAGCCCTATAGGCTTCAGGATTCCACCAAGTTCCTCTGGAAGCCTTCCATCGATCGGGCCAATAGTTTATCGGCTTACCCACGATCCTTTATCTCCCCCCTCGAATCTCCCCACGAGGTGAAGGATCTTCGGCTGGATCCCGCCGTCATCCCAGAGCGTGAACTCGCTTAGCGGATATGAGCGATTCTCCTCGAATAGGTTCAGCCTAGCTTGATGCTGCGGATTCACCGGCGGATCAAATGGAGACGGGTTATCCGTGTGGGCGACCGCTAGGCAGAAGTCGTCTTGACAGAGGTAGAAGCATGAGAACTCTAGCGGGGCTCCGGCCCCTCCCTCCCTAGCGGAGTCGTAGTAGTAGGTTAGGTGGCTCGCCCTATCGAATAGGAAGCTCCCCTTGAACGTGTATCGCTTTCCGTCTAGGACGAGCTCCGCCGTCATCTCGCCTATGTCCCAGAACCCTCCCCAGATGTCGATGTCCTTCTTGTTGAAGGTTATCCCGTGCACTATGAACGGGCCATCCCACCTACCCATCCAGAAGGTCTTCCCCATCGCCCTCCCGACGATCCTCAGCCTCAGGCCGTCTCCCTCAACCGGCTTAATCTCGTGAATCCATAATCTCTTCTCCGGGTCGTAGGTTAGGGTTTGGATGTAGCTGTGGGAGGCGTCGTAGTTGTACACCATCACCTTCTCCTCATCGTAGTACATCGGGGGGTAGAAGATTGGGAACGGGTAGATCCACTCGCCGTTGAGCCAGATTCTGGGCCTATGGGGTCCTTCTCCGGTGAATGGGAGCTTTCCATGATAGACGAATACATCTCCATCCTCCGATTCTCCATAGGCGACGTAGATGAAGCAGCTTAGCTTCCATCTGGGCTCATTCGATGGATATGCTACGTAACCGTTCTCGCTTCTCACATAAATTGTTCCGAGTGGGACGAAGTCGTGGGGCGTTGGGACATCATCTACCATGATGTTGCTATCCGTTATCTCCCAGTCTCTCTTTGGAAGGCTTGGGAGTAGATCGGCCTCCTTTAGGGCTTCAACCGCTTGCTTAAAGATCTCGATGGCCTCATCCCTCTCTCCACGCTTATAGGCGTCCAAAGCCCTTACATAGTATTCATGCGCTTTGAAAACATCATATCCCATCCATCTCCTCCTCGAATACTCTCGCTTAAACTCCTCGACC
>JAPDJZ010000151.1 GCA_029258815.1 archaeon | reverse complement strand
GGTTATTTGGCCGGAAGGAGGGGGGCAGTACTTCACCCCCACGTCCCGAGGCCGGAGGCAAAGAACACCTTCTCCGTAGGCGCTCTGCCTACCGCGAACCCCCCTTTTTGGAGGTACTCCCCTCCATGGACGGGGCACCAGACGGTGTTCGGGGGGGCAAAAAATCGCCGAGCGTGCAGGGGGACGTGGGGAACACTGTGGGGTGGCCTTAGGCAGAAAAAAACCGGCCCCAGGGGCGGCCCACGCCCCCTGGAGGAGGTACTTTCCCCGGAGGTCCCCCGGGATCGCGGCCCGGGATCCCCCGCACATTAGACTACTTTCCAGCTCGGTTGACATTAAAGATATTTGGACTGATGGGTCATATTTAGGGAAGCAGGTTCAGTTCGATGTTGGCAGGGGAACGGGGGTGGCGGGGCGGGACGGGGGAGGCGAGAGTTCGAAGTTCACGGCCCGGGCCGTGATTACCAAGGTTGAGTAATGATGTCCAAAATCTTTCGGGCCGCCTGGAGTTCCTCCTCCAACGCGGCCACCTCTGCGGGATCGCCATGTTTTCGGGCTTGCGCCAGACGAGCTTCGAGGTTTGCAACGTATTCTTCAACGGGGCCTAGCACTGGGGACATGAGCTTCCTGAACAAGCTAGCCGTTTCTCGGGATATGGCTTCTGCTTCTCGCCGGAAGGCTTGCTGAAAGGTTCTCTCGAACTGATCCATACCATCTCCTTTCCCTAGTTCCGGGAGATCCCCGGCCCCCTCCCCCTCGGGGCAAGGGGGAAGGGGCCGGGAAAAAGGGGGAACCAGTGGAGATGGAGGAGGCCTCCTCCTCATCGGCTAGCCAGTAGCCCGGGCGAACGCCGGTGAGGCGCTCTTGAGGTCCTCAACGACGTTGCCCGTCTTCAACCATGCCCGGGCCACTCCGGCCGCCGGCGCACGCCGATGCAACCTTTCGCGAACGCTCGACCACACCAAGGAAGGTAAAGCCGTATCTCCGATGATGGGCGCCAGCGCGGTCACGAAGTTCAGGAGTGTTCCAAGTTCATCGGCCGCAGCCTCAATGGTCGGTGCGAGGCGCTCAACCTCCTTAGCCGCCAAACGGGCACGGAGGCGGGCGCGGGTGGCTTCGTATTGCTCGATCCGTTCGCGCACCTCCGCGATTCGGCTATCGAGTTCGTGGATTGCATCATCGAAGCTACGCGCGAGGTCCGTAGTGGCGGCATTGCGAGCGCGGTCCGCGAGCTCCGCTCTCTCCTCTTCAAGCTGCACCAACTGGGCTCGCAGAGTCCCCAAATCCACCTTTAGCTGTCGGCGGGTTTCCTCATCGGCCTCGGCCTCGATCTGTGCCACCAGCTCGGTTCCGGTGACCGTTGGGATGCGCTCGCGAGCTTGGGCGTTGGCCAAAATCTCCCTCGCCACTTCGGCTACGGAAACCTCGCGGGCCGCGGCGGTGTCCTCCAGCCAACGGGCAACTTCGTGCGGAACGCGAACCGTGAGCTGGAATAACTTCACAGTCTCACCTCCCCTAGGAGTAGTTCCAGACGCGAAGCGAACAATTGACGGGCGCGTTCGAGCCAAAAATCGTAGCTGCGCCCAGGAAAGCCCGTTGCTATCTCCGTCAACGTCCTCTCCCATAAGTCACGCAAATCGGTTAGAAATTGGGCAAATTGGTTCGTCATGTAGCACCTCCTTGTCTCCGAAAGACCCGGGATGCTTCTTCGTCGCCGAAAAGCTCGGCGGCCTTGCGGCGGTTCAGCTGCCGAAGGGGGATGTCCTTGATTAGATTCCAACGGCGATGGAACTCAGGGGGGTTTGGAACGTTGAGGACCCACCGCGTCGCCCAACGCTCGTTGGCTCCTGGCGGCGGCGGAAGCTTTGTGACCATACCCACCAGGGCCAACGCGTTTGAGGCCCTGTTTGCGATCCAGGGGGCGTACCCTGTGACGTCACTCAGGAACCGCTTAGAAGCTGTCACCCACAGGCGACCTTGGCGGGCCGCATCCTCGAACAAGCGGAGGAGCGCCTCAGCTGTCTGGTGGATGGCGTGAGAACCAACACATCTCACTATATGGTGATATGTTGGTTCACTGGTTACCCCGTAAGCCTCCCTGAGGAGCCTGCGCCATTGGTTGGTCACGATGCGGACGTGTTCCTCCAAGACCCCCGCTTGTTGCGCGAAGGTGGCTAGCACGGAGGCGACCTCCCAGCGGTGCAGGCGTCGTGCTTGCCCTGTTTGCAAAGATGCGAACACCTCGGCTAAGCCCCACCATTCGCGACCATTGCGCTGGTGGAAGTCATGGAGCCACAGCTTCCCATCCTCCCCTCGCCACCACGCCGCAGACGGATGTTGTTCCGCATGGCCGGGGATGATGCAGCGGAAGCTTTTGCCGATTCCTGGGTATTCCCGACCCGCGAGCCGATGGATATAGTGAACGAGTCGCTCATCCGTTGCGATGCGATCCATCACTGTGCGAGGACGGGGCGAGGGTCTGGGGGATGGGCGCGGAGTCCGGGAAAGTTGCTTGTCAATCCAATTCAGCAACCACCATGGTGCAGGTGGCGGCCAGAATTGGAAGGGCACCCCAAGGACGGAGCGTCGAGACGGCCCGGGGGGCAAACGCCAGGTGTAAGTGAATCCGTTCACTTGAGACGGAGGAATTAAGGCAAGGTGATCGCGAAGGAGAATTTCGATCGTAACAGTTTCGCGGTGAATAACGATTTTGGGCGGGAGATCTTTGAGATCGCTCTCCGAAAGTCGATAGTAAAAGTGGTATCCGGCTGGGGTCTCATGCCATGGCGTTGGGACAAACTTCGCCCCGTACATCCAGCGGATTGCTTCGAAGGTTCCAAATCCCTCGGCTTTCTTACCTTGTGTATCGATATCCACCACGATGAGGCCACCGGAGGCCGGCCCGGCCTTTACCGCCCAGTTGGCTTCGGGGAATTCCTCCATCCACTCCGCAACCCTAGCAGGGGATGGTTCCTGCAACCGGCGCCAGTTGACGAGGGGGC
>JAPDJZ010000137.1 GCA_029258815.1 archaeon | reverse complement strand
GGCGAACCAATAGATACCTGATAGTTCAGGTCATCAAGCCCAGGAGGGGCGGGGATGAAACCATCCTAACCATAACCTCTAAGAAGCTTAGGGATTTCGGCTGGAAGGCGGGCTTGAAAAACACCCCGGCAGCGTACCTAACGGGCCTCCTAGCGGGCCTCCTAGTCAAGGATAAGATCGAGAAGGCGGTCTTAGATATAGGTTTGCAGAGGCCGAGCAAAGGGGCGAAGGTCTTCGCGGCGGCCATGGGGTTTAGAGATGCGGGGGTCGAGATCCCCCTAGGAGAGGAGAAGCTCCCGGACGAGGATAGGATAAAGGGAGGGCACATCGCGGAGTATTACAGGATGCTGAAGTCTTCGGAAACCCCGAGCATACAATTCTCTAAGATGGACGAATCGGTTTACACGAACCTTGAAGCTCACTTCGAGGAGGTTAAGGATAGGATTCTAAAGGAGTTGAGTGGGGAATGAGCGTAGAGGAGTGGATTCCCAGAACGAAGGTCGGTAGAATGGTTAAGGAGGGTAGGATCACGTCGATAGAGGAGCTGTTCGCGAACAACCTTAGGATAACCGAGGTCGAGATAGTGGACCACCTCCTACCCGAACTCGAGCAGGAGGTTCTGGACATAAACTTGGTTCAGAAGCAGACGGCGGCCGGGGAAAGGTCGAGGTTCAGGGCGATCGCCATAGTCGGAAACCGGGATGGCTACGTCGGCTTGGGAACCGGGAAGGCCGTTCACGTCGTCTCGGCTATAGAGAAGGCGGTGAAGAGCGCCAAGCTAAACATTATTCCGGTCAGGAGGGGGTGCGGGAGCTGGGAGTGCGCGTGCGGGGCGCCCCACAGCCTGCCCACCAAGGTCGAGGGAAAGCGGGGAAGCGTCCGGATAGAGCTCATACCGGGGCCTAGGGGTCTCGGGATCGTGGCCGGGGAGGCCGCTAGAATAGTCTTGGAGCTCGCCGGCGTTCAGGATGTCTGGACTAGAACGTATGGAGAGACCCGGACGACCCTGTCCTTCGCCGGGGCGACCTTCGAAGCCCTGAGGAATACGAATAAGATAGTCCTGCCCAGCATGTGGTGATGGCCGATGCCCGAGGACGCGAAATGCTATCTGGTTATCAGGATTAGGGGAAGCGTTAAGGCTAGGAAGGAGCACCTCGACACCCTCCGAATGCTGAACCTAAGGCGGGCTAACTGGGCTACAATAGTCCCGAAGACCCCGAGCTACGAGGGAATGCTGAAGGAGGTGGAGCACATGGTAACTTGGGGGGAGCCGAGCCTGAAGACGGTCAAAAGCTTTCTCAGGAGGGTTGAGCTCGCCGGGGATGGGAGGCTCGACGATGAGGCCGCGAGGAGGCTCGGCTTCGACTCCCTCGAAGATCTCGCGAAGAAGATATACTCCGCGGAGATCGCCCTAAACAAGCTAAAGGAGAAGGGTGTTAGGCCCTATGCGAGGCTCCACCCGCCCAGAGGAGGCTTCAAGAAGACCATAAAGAAGCACGTCTCGGCCGGCGGCGAGTACGGCTATCGAGGCGAGGGGATAAACGAGCTCTTCGTTAAGATGGCTTGATCAAGCTCCTCTGGGGATCGAACGGCGTCATGGTAAATCGTGGGATGATGCTTGGGGGGCCTTGATCCCAGCCTCCCAATAGCTGGTGATTAGGGGGAGAGCTTATCTAGATCCTATACGTCCTGTCTCCTCGATGCCCGGAGTTGATGAGGTTAGGAGGTTTATCGAGGAGCATGGCCTCGATGCGAGGATCTTGGAGTTCGATGAGCCCGTTAAGACTGTCGAGGAGGCGGCTAGGAGGAGCGGAGCGGATCCGAGCGAGATAGTGAAGACCATGATCCTGATAGCGGATGATAGGCCCGTGGCCGCGATGATCCAAGGAGATAAGAGGATAGACCTAGGGAAATTGAGAAGGGTTCTAGAGGCCAATTACGTGAGGCTCGCGAGACCGAGCGAGGTCTTGAAGCTCTTGGGAGTCGGAATCGGGGCCATTTCACCGCTCCTAAACTCCATGAAGAGGATAAGATGCGTAATGGACGAGGGGATCTTGAGGAAGAACACGGTTCTGGCTGGAGGGGGATCCGAGAAAACCCTAATCCTAGTTAAACCAAGAGACCTAGCAGAGATCCTAAAGCCGGAAATAGCTGATATAAGTAAAGCTTGATTAAAGGGATTAGATGGGGAAATCCGATTACCGCAATCCAGCTTAAAGAGAGATAGGTTCTTTAATAATCGTTTCTCAATAGCATCCTGAGAGCCGGGAATGCCTACTAGGTGGAGGAAGTCGAGGAAGCATAGGGGTAGCAGGACTTGCGGCTGGGGTCAGATAGGGCAGCATAGGAAGTCGGGCTCGCGGGGAGGCCACGGCCACGCGGGGATGCATAAGCATAAGTGGACTTGGGTTCTCAAGTACGCTCCGGACTACTTCGGGAGGCGCGGGTTCCATAGGCCGAATAGGCGCGAGATAAGGGCCCTGAACCTGATTCAGCTCTCAAGCCTAGCCGAGAACCTCGAGCGGAGGGGCGAGCTCAAGACCGTGGAGGGCGTGCCGCTCCTAAACCTATCCGAGCTCGGGATCGGGAAGCTCGTCGGCCGAGGGAGACTCGATAGAAAGCTTATCGTGGTGGTTGACCGGTGGACCGAGAGGGCCGAGAGGGCGGTGAAGGAGGCTGGGGGAAGGATTCTAAAGCCCGAGGAGCTCCGGGCCGCCGGCTAGAAGCTACCACACCGTATACCCGCCGTCGATTACTAGGTTCTGGCCTGTTATGTAGTCGGACGCCCTCGAGGCTAGGAATATGGCCGCCCCGACTATGTCTATCGGCTTCGCGAACCTCCTCAAGGGTATGAGCTCGACCCAGATCTTCTCATACTCCCCGTGCTCGGCTAGGAACTTCCTAACCGGGGGAGTTAGGGTGTAGCCGGGGCTTATGCAGTTCACGTTCACGTTATACCTACTCCACTCGGCGGCTAGGCTCTTGGTCAGCATTATCACCCCGGCCTTGGAGGTGTTGTAATGGCTTTGGGGCTGAGGC
>JAPDJZ010000108.1 GCA_029258815.1 archaeon | reverse complement strand
TCAAGGTTCTCGAGAAGGTGGTCGCCGAGCTATCCGGCTTCGAATGCGAGTATCTGGTAGCGCACGTATCAACCGATCAGGCCCTTGATAAGATCGATGAGATAACGAGCGAGGTCGTCGAGGCGGCCGTCGAATCCATAAGGTCCTTGAAGAGCTTTTCGGAAGCCGGGGGTCTCAGGCTCGTTATCGAGAACGTTCGCGAGGACCTGAAAACCTTTCTCGAGATCGTTTCGAGGTCCGGCGCGCATGCATGCCTAGACGTCGGGCACGCCGTATGCTCGATAGCTAAGAGGATGGGGCGGGAGGCCGCCGAGAGAGAGCTTTCGAAATGGTTCGACTCGCTTAGGGATAGGATACGAGTGATACACTACAGCGGGATAAGGTTCGGGAACGGGTGGGTTAGAGACCATCAGCTAACGAGCTCGGCGGATAGGTATCTCAGGTTCACGAAGAGCCGAATCCGGGGGCTAAGCTTGAGGAACCTCCTTCTAGAAGTCTTCGAGGGGCCGGGCGACGGCGAGGTTAAGCCGAGCCAGCTAGCGGACGCCGTAAGCTTCCTCAAGGAGGTCTAGCCATTTAAATCAAGCTCCGGGGATAACTGCTTCCGGAGAATGGTCGAGAGGAATCCGGTTTTCGAGGAGTTCATGGCGGATCTGCAGAAGCTCCTTAGGAGAGTTCTGGCCGAGCGGTCGGCGGAAAGCTATCTCGAGGACTTCGACCTCGTGGCCGCAGTCGATGTGGCTTACAGGGGGGAGCTGGCAGCAGCCGCGGCGGCCGTCTGGAGCCTGGGCTCGGGCGGGATCATCGAGGAGAGGTATCTGGTCTGCGAGGCCCCCTACCCATACGTCCCCGGGCTCCTCTTCCTCCGCGAAGCTCCTCCCATGCTTAAGGTTCTGAAGGCTCTTCGCTCGAGCTGGGACCTCCTCCTAGTCGACGGCCACGGCATCCTCCATCCTAGGGGGATGGGGCTCGCGGTCTTCCTCGGCCTTCTCCTAGAAAAGCCCGCGCTAGGCGTTGCGAAATCTCTCCTAGTCGGGTCCGAGAGCGGCGGAGGCGAATTCGGGGAGGTGAGGGTCTCCGGCGAGGTCTCGGGGTACTGGTTCAAGCTCGGTGGGAGGAAGTTCTACGCGAGCCCCGGATACATGATTAGGGTTGATCAGGTTCCGGCAATCGTTAAGCGCCTCGGGGGATATCCGAAGCCCCTGAGCTACGCGGATAAGCTATCGAGAAAGGTTCTAGCATCCGTTGGGGGGCGGTCTCCTCGAAGGCTCTAGCTCCTCCTCTGGCCTCTTCGAGCCGCCAGCGCGCTGGCCTCCTCCAAGATCCTCCTCGCCTCATCGCTTAGCTGGCTTCCCGCGTTTACGGGCTCGGAGAACTGGCCGACGCTTAGTGAGAGATCCTCGATGGATTTCATAAGCGCGTCCAGCTCGTTTGAGGCGGTCGGCGCTATGCCGCGGAGCTCCATGCTGGCGACCGCTAAGACGCTTCTCAGGGGAGCCGCCGCGCTGCTCGCGTCGCTTAGATCCTTGACCGCCTCGATTCTGTAGATCATTCCCTCGAGAAGGAGGCTGGCGTGGGTGAGCCTCCTAAGCACCCTCCTCAGCTCCGCGAGCTCCTCGGCGTAGATCGCGGCCTTATCCCGATCCTTCTCAGCGTATGCTTCAACGACCTGATCGAAGAGCATCTTATGCTTAGACTCCATCTCCCTAACTCTCCTAGCGAGCCTAGCCCTAATCAATTGAAGCTTCTCGAGGATCTCCTCCACGCCGAGAGGCTTAACCTCATCATTCTTCTTCCGGAACGGAAGCTTCATTCAGCGCCCCTAGGCGGCGACGCCTAGAAATAGATTCCCAAACGGCTTTACCGCCGATACTTTCCAGAGTATTCGGAGCGGAGATACGGGCGGAACACGCCGCTCCCTCAAGATGGGTTTTTAAGCTGGATTCGAGAAAGGCTGAGCAGCTTGCTAGCAAACGTCGTTAAATCGATTCTCTACGTTCTCCCGGCGTATGTCGCGAACGGCTCGCCGGTCGTAGGCGTTAGGTTCCTCGGAAGGAGGACTCCCATAGACCTCGGCGCGAGGGCTTGGGACGGGCGCAGGGTTCTCGGAGACGGCAAGACCATCGAGGGGCTAATCATCGGAGTATCCCTCGGGACGCTGACGGGCTTAATTCTATATCTATGCGGGAACCCGGGCGGTCATAGAGCCGCTCTAGAGCCCCTTCTACTCGCCCTAGGGGCGATGCTCGGGGATATCCTAGGCTCGTTCGTTAAGCGGAGGATCGGCTTAAGGCGGGGGCAGCCGGCTCCCTGCCTAGACCAGCTGGGCTTCCTCGTAGCGGCGCTAGCCCTATCCTCCCTCGTCTACGGCCTCCCGAGCTGGATGGACTCATCAACCCTGCTCCTGCTCCTAGTGGTGACGGGCCTCCTCCATCTCGGAACGAACTATCTCGCCTATCTCCTCGGGTTGAAGAGGGAGCCGTATTAGCTCATTCCGGCCCGCAGGGCGAGCATTATGAAGATTATCAGGAAGACCGCGACGTACATGACGATTAGGAGGTTTCTCATGCGCTTCTGCCGAGCCTCCATCCTCTCGCTAATACTTCTACAGTTCTCGGAGCAGAACTCCTGATTCGGCGGAATAGCCTTGCCGCATATCCTGCAATGCCTGTGATCCACGATCCTGACCTTCTTCTCCTTCTTCCCGCTCAACGCATGATAACAGGTTTCCACAATCTATTATCTATTTGCGTTTTCTAAGCGGCTGGCCACACGAGCTTAATTTTAAATTCTAACCTGATCGCTTGAAAATGCAATTTGAGCGAAAGAAGATCGGAAAACATACTGATGGACCTCTTGCCGCTGACGATAGCGTATTTTCTCGTGAACTTCGGCGGCTGGCTGTGGTATGCTCTCTGGGGAAAGTATCTCGTCTTGGATCTCGGGTTCAGCGGAGGTGACCTTGGCCTAGTAATGACCTTCTATAACCTCTTCTACGCTCTGGCGACCCTCCCCTCTGGAAGGCTGGCTGATGTGATAGACTCTAGGAGGATACTTTTCG
>JAPDJZ010000037.1 GCA_029258815.1 archaeon | reverse complement strand
AGAACCTGCTCGACATACCACTTCGTAGCCGACTCGCTTCCAACCGGGAGGAAGTTAACGACGACGTCGGCTCCCGTGCTCTTCAAGACGTCCGCGACATCGACCGTGGGGGATGGATGCTTCTTAACGACGCCCTGGAGATACTTGCCCACGCTGTCGTGGGTCATCCCCCTCATGACCTCGACGCCGAGCTTAGGGACCTCCGCGAACTTCCTCGTGCAGTTCGGCGGGGTGAAGATGGCCTCGGATAGATCCTTCCCGACCTTGTTCTTATCGATGTCGAAGGCCGCGACGAACTCTATATCGCTGACGTGGTACGGCCCAAGCCTAACGTGCATGAGCCCCGGGATGAGCTCGTTCTCGTCGGCGTCCCGGTAATAGTAAACTCCCTGGACGAGGGCTGAAGCGCAGTTACCCACCCCTATGATCGCAACCTTCACCTTGGACATAGCGTAGTAATATTGGTATCCTTCCGTATATAACTGTTTCACGGGCATGAAATATTTCGCGGCCGCGAACTAAAGCCTCTCGGAAAGCCCCCTGAGATACTCCTTAGCGGCTTCGAGCGCCCGCTCGCCCTTCTTGGTGAGGACGTAATATTTCCTGGAGGACTCCCCGCCGCTCGCCCTAACCTTCTTCGAGGCTATTAAGCCCTCGGCCTGAAGCTTGTATAGAACCATGTAGCACGTAACCCTGCCGGGCTTAAAGCCGAAGCTCTCCTCTATCCTCCTACTAATCTCGTAGCCGTAGAGCGGGCCGCTCTTAAGAAGGCTGAGCACGTAGAGCCAGAGGTTCTCGACCGTGAGCTTTCGAACGAGCCTCCTATAAGCCGCGCTCGCCATCCCGCGTACCCCTACCCCAAACCATTAGCCTCCGAGCAGGATAAGAGTCTTCCATCAAGGCAATACTTTAGAATTCCATATACTCACCCCGGCTTTGGAGATGATGGAAGTGGCGTATCGCGGAGTGATCCTAGATCTTGACGGGTGCGTATACGTTGATGGAACGCCCACCGAGGGAGCGGTAGAAGCTCTTAGAAGGCTTAGAGAGGTCGGGGTCAGGATCCTCTACGTAACGAACAACCCCGAGGTAACCTCCGAGGACTGCGCCAATAAGCTCGAGGCCATGGGGATAGAATGCAGGCCGGAGGAGTTCCTAACCGTCGGCGAGGCATCCGCGATATACGTCCATCAGAGATCTGGGCCGAGCAAGGTCCTCCTAATCGCGGGCCGGGGCGTGGTCGAGTACTGTAAGCGCGTGGGCCACAGGGTTCTAAGCCTCGATAGGTGGAGCGAGGCAGACTACCTAATCGTGGGCCACGACCGCGGGATAAGCTACGAGAAGCTTACGGCGGGACTGAGAGCCCTGCTCAGGGGCGCGGTCTTCATCGGAACGAATCCAGACGCGATTCACCCGGGGAGGGATGGGCCGGAGCCGGGATCCGGAGCCTTCATCGCGCCCTTCCAATACATGACCGGGGTGAAGCCGACGATAATCGGGAAGCCATCTAGGATAATAATGGAGATCGCCTTGAGGAGAATGGGCCTGGGGGCCGGCGAGGTTCTGGTGGTGGGCGATAGGGTCGATACGGACGTGAAGGCCGGGAAGCTCATCGGATCGGATACGGCCCTAGTTCTAACCGGGATAATGAAAGAGCGCGATCTCGAGAGGATTCCGCCGGAGCTTAAGCCGACCCACGTCTTCAAGAACCTGCGCGAGCTCGTCGAGAGGCTATACCCGTAGAAGCGCTCAACCCTTAAGCGGGATCCTGTAATCCTCCTTAACGGTTCTGAGAGCTATCCTGGTCTCGGTCGAGTTCACGCCGTCGAGCCTACCTATCCTATCGAGAAGCTCGGCGAGCGCCTGATTATCCCTAGCCCTAACCTTAACCAGGCAGTAGTGCTCGCCGGTAACGTCGTGAACCTCGAGAACCTCGGGAATCCTCGAAAGATTCTCGAGAACCTTCTCGTACTTCGCGGGCTGAGCGGTTATCGAGATGAAGGCCGTTACCCCGTAGCCGAGCATCTCGGCGTCTAGAATCGCTTGAATCCTCTTAACGACCCCGAGCCTTAGAAGCTTCTGAATCCTAGAGTAGACCGCGGCCTCGCTCATCCCTATCCTCCTAGCTATCTCCGAGTAGGAGGCCCTACCATTCTCCTGGAGAATCTCTAGGATCCTCAGGTCCCTATCGTCCAGATCGACCCTACCCATAGCCGATAGACCATCCGCCGCCGATATATCTCTTATAGATCTCCGCCCCGAGGAGGAGGTTTAATACTTAACTTAAAGCTCTAGCAGAATTCCACCCGGAGATAGCCCGCAGGGATCTCGGGAGTAGGGTGGAAAGCATTATGGGGTGCAAGGTGGGTGTAGCTTGGGGTCAGGAGCTTCTAAGCTACAGCTTCCCCGAGCCCCACCCCTTCCGATACGAGAGGGTCGTCGCCTTCTACGAGAGGCTTAACGCGCTTAAGAGCGATCTCGGCGGATCCATAGTCCCGGTCGAGCCCGAGCGGGCGGCGGAGGAAGATCTCCTCCTATTCCACGAGGCTGGATACGTGGACTTCGTTAGGAGGATGTCCGAGAGGGGGGAGGGCTACCTCGACTACGGGGATACCCCGGCCTTCAAGGGATGCTACGATGCGTCCCTCTACGTGGTCGGATCCACCCTGAAGCTGGCCAAGCTCATCCTCGGAAAAGAGGTCGATCACGGATTCAACCCGGTGGGGGGGCTTCACCACGCTAGGAGGGCCTCGGCCGGGGGGTTCTGCATCTTCAACGACGCCGCCATACTCGTAAAATACCTGCTCGAGAAAGCCGGGCTAAGCGAGATACTCTACGTCGATATAGACGCCCACCACGGAGACGGGGTCTTCTACAGCTTCTACTCCGATAAGCGGGTGCGGATCCTAGACTTCCATCAGAGCGGGAGAACCCTCTACCCTGGGACGGGCTTCGAGCACGAGCGGGGGGCCGGGGAGGCGGCTGGAACCAAGCTCAACGTAGTCCTCCTACCCGGGGCCGGAACCGAGGAGTTCAAGGAATCCTGGAACCTGATGGCCGAGAAGTTTCTCGCGGAATCGAGTCCGGACTTCATAATCCTGCAAGCCGGAGCCGACGGCCTGGCCGG
>JAPDJZ010000089.1 GCA_029258815.1 archaeon | reverse complement strand
AGGTTTTGGTTCGTCTGGGGAATGCCTTGGGAGGAGGAGGTGATGTCGAGGATAAGGTTCTACGCGAGGGTGGCGCACGCTCTCAAGAGGCTTAAACGATCTAGGGTAGGCTTACTCGGATACTCTTCCATGGGAATGTATACCGCCACCTTCGACCACGTATCCCTGAGATCCCTCATAGGACCCGAGATAGACCACCTCGACCAATACATGATAACGTATCTCTTCGAGAGGATCTCGGACGAGGAGGCGGGTAAGGTCGTTGAGAAGATGAGGAAAGAACTCGACATCGGCGAGGGGGTTAGTGAGGACTATCTCGTGAAGGCGGCGAAGATGTATCTGGCCTTGAAGAGAATCGCGGAAGAGCGTAGATGGGACGCGTTCACGGTTAAGTGCCAATACGAGCTATCCAGATACTTCGGCTTCGCCCCCTGCGTCCCCCTATCGATGCTCGGAGACGAGCTGCCGTGCTCGTGCGAGGGAGACGTTCCGCTAATCGTCAGCCAGCTCATGCTCTACCTCCTAACCGGGTCGACCACCTCCTACGGAGATATACACATGATAGCCGATGACTATCTTCTCGTCGGCGCATGCGGCTTCGCGCCCTTTAGCCTCGCCAAGGGGAGGCCTAGGATCGGGAGGCATACAGCTCTCTACGAGGGGCTGCTGAACATGAGCGTTTACCGGGAGGGGAGAGTCACCCTCGCTAGGCTCGCGTATGATAAGGAGAGAGCGTATAAGATGCACATCGCGGCTGGACGGGCCGTCGAGCCTGAGCCGTTCCACGAGGTCGGATGCCCCCCGTACCCGAGCATGAAAGTCATCCTAGATGGGGATACGCGGCACTTCGGCCAGAACATGTGCAGCCAGCATTACGCCATAGCCTACGATGACGTCGCGGAGGAGCTTGAGGAGCTGTGCAATCTTCTAAACGTAAGGGTTGTGAAGAGCTAATGATTGAAGATTTAAATCGGTTGAGCCAGCAGGTAAGCCGGGTGGTGGAATAGGGTTGGCGCGAGCGGGTAAGGAGCTTAGGCTTGCTAGAATCTTCCAAGGGGATGGGAGAGCGCTTATAGTCGCGATGGATCACGCCTACATCTTCGGGCCTATCAAGGGCTTGGAGAAGCCTGAGAGGATCATCGAGGATGCTATAGAGGGCGGGGCGGATGCGATCCTAACGACCTACGGGGTCGTCGAGAGATATTATGAGCTGATGAAGGGCAGGATTGGGATAGTCCTGAGGCTTGACGGCGGAGGAAGCAAGTATTCCCTAGAAGATTTCGGTAGAGCCGAGCGATGGAGCCTGCTCTACGAGGTCGAGGACGCCATTAGGCTGGGAGCCGACGCGGTCGTAACCACGATTTTGCTGGGGGCTCCATGCGAGGCCGAGGCGCTTAAGATCTTGGCCAAACTCGCTGCCGAGTGCGAGAGCTGGGGGGTGCCTCTAGCGGCGGAGATAATCCCCGTGGGCAGATTGCCCGCGAGCGATCCGGAGGTGATAGCCTCGGCGGCTAGGATAGGCGCGGAATACGGAGCCGACATGATCAAGACGAACTATACTGGAGCGGCCGAGACCTTTAGGAAGGTCGTCGAAACCTGCCCGATACCCGTCCTAATCGCGGGAGGGCCCAGAATGGAGACCGACGTCCAAGTGCTCGAAACCGTTAAAGGGGTCGTCGAGGCCGGCGGAGCCGGCGTATTCTTCGGCAGAAACGTATTCCAATCCGAGGATCCACGCGGCATGGTTCGAGCCTTGAGGAAGATAATTCATGAAAACTCCTCGGTCGAGGAAGCGTTGATGGAGCTTCGGAGAAAGGATTAGGAGACGAACTCGGAAATGTATCTGCTGGGGATAGACGTCGGAACCACGAGCGTTAAAGCGGTAATCTTTGACGAGGGCGGGAGGAGGATCTCAAAGGCGGTCGAGGAGTATTCTCTGGAGACGCCTAAACCAGACTTCGTCGAACTCGATCCGGAGGTTTATTGGCGATCCTGCGTTAACGCCGTTAGAAGGGCGGTCGGAAAGGCGGGAGAGCGTGATGAGGTTAAAGCCATCTCGGTTTCGAGTCAAGGAGAGACCCTTATAGCCTTAGACGATTCTGGAAAGCCCCTTAGGAGAGCTATCGTCTGGCTCGATAACAGGTCTAGAAGCGAGGCGAAGGACATCGAGAAGAGATTTGGAGAAGACGTCTACGAGGTTACGGGTCAGCCGACAGTCGTTCCGACCTGGCCGGCGACGAAGATCCTCTGGCTCAAGAGGAGGGAGCCCAACGTCTTCAGGAGCGTTTGGAAGTTCATGATGGTCGAGGACTACATAATTTACAAGCTTACCGGGAGAGCCGTCACCGAGCCCTCGGTGAGCTCCTCAACCCTTTTACTAGATATCAGGAGGGATCGATGGTGGAGCGAGATCCTAGAATACCTCGAACTCGATGAAGACAAGCTTCCCGACATCGTTCAATCGGGCTCTCCGGTTGGAGAGCTTGGGGAGGAGGCTTCGAGGGAGCTTGGATTATCGCAGGGAGTTCTCGTAGCTTCGGGCGCCTTCGATCAGGCCGCGGCCGCCATAGGAGCCGGGAATGTCGAAGAAGGAATCGTGTCCGAATCTACCGGGGCGGCTCTCGCGATAGTAGCGACGGTAAGCGAGCCCATATACGATCCGGCGGGAAGGATACCCCTACACAGGCACGCCGCTCCAAGGCTCTACTTTCTCATGCCCTGGTGTCAGACGGCGGGCATAATCCTCAAATGGTTTAGGGATAGGTTCGCTCAATCCGAGAAGATAGTCGGGGATCTCGCGGACATCGACTGCTATAAGCTCCTGGACGAGGAGGCCGAACGCGCTCCACCCGGATCAGATGGCATCGTAATCTTACCCCACCTCGCGGGGGCGGCCTCCCCCGAATTCGACCCGAACGCGCGCGGAGTGCTCTTCGGTCTAAGCCTGGCCCACGAGAGGGGGCACGTCATCCGAGCCATGCTCGAATCCGTAGGATACATGCTTAGGAGGAATATCGAGTTATTGGAGAAGCTCGGAATACCGATAAGAGAAGTTAGATCCATCGGCGGGGGAGCGCGCAGCAAGATCTGGTGCAGGATTAAATCGGATATACTGCAGCTTCCGGTAGTT
>JAPDJZ010000086.1 GCA_029258815.1 archaeon | reverse complement strand
GAGGAGGTTCTCAGGTTCATCGAGGAGCTTAGAATCTACCAGCGAAGGGTTTCGAGATTCCAATACAACGTCCCCGAGGATCTGCTCGACTTCATCTTGAGAAGGCTTCCGGTCGAGGTTACCGGAATAGCGACCGACCAGATACCCGTTTCCTCCTTCAGGAATCTTCCGCGCATCGAGACGAACTATCTGAGGGGTGGGGCGCTTAGGGTGGTTAATGACGGGATCGCTGGGAGGGCTAACAAGGTTCTGAAGCTCGTAAGGGAGCTCGGGATCGATGGATGGGAGTAGATCTAAGAGGTCGCCGTAACAATAAAAAAAAACGCGGACGACGAGGAGCAGAGCTATCTCGAGGAGCTCGTCGGTGGAAGGCCGTTCATCTCGACCGCCGGCAGGTTCGGGGGCCTGAGGATAAGATATGGCAGATCGTTCTCGACCGGAATGCAGGCCGTCGGGCTCCACCCCGTGACCCTAAAGCTTCTAAAAGGCTATCTCACGACCGGAACCCAGCTCAAGCTCGACTACCCCGGGAAGGGAGGAGTGATTTCTCCGGTGGATTCGATAGAGCCTCCGGTGGTAATGCTGGACGATGGGAGCGTCGTGAAGCTGAGAACCGAGATAGAGTATGAAGAGATTAAGGATAGAGTCTCGAGGATACTGTTCCTAGGAGATATACTCGTCTCGATTGGGGACCTGATAGAGAACAACGCGGAGATTAGGAGGCCGGGCTACTGCGAGGAATGGTGGGCTGAGGAGCTCCGGAAAGCGCTCGATGATCGGGGAGACCTGCCCGAGGCCATGGCCGGAAAGATTAGGTGGATTCTCGAAGACCCGCTTCGCAGGAAGCCGAGCGCCGAGGAGTCTCTCAGGATAAGCCTAGCCCTGGGAGTCCCCCTCCACCCCGAGCACCTCCCATACTGGAGCAACGCCTCGATCGAGGATCTCGAAACCCTTAGAAGTTGGATTAGAAGCGGTCTCAAGGCCTCGAGCATTTCGAAGGAGGGCGCGATACTACCGTATAGCGGGCGGGTGAAGGAGGTTTTAACGCGGCTTCTAGTCGAGCATAGGGTCTCCGGAAACGGGATCATGCTCCCGATGAGCTGGCTTAAGGTCTTGATAGCTTGCCTGAGGCCCTTCGACCACGAAAAGGAGCTCGATCGAGGCGGAGACATCTTTTCAGCGGTCGAGAAGATCTCGGGGATTAAGCAGAGGGATAAGGCCGGATCCTTCATAGGCGCTAGGATGGGAAGGCCGGAGAAGGCCGCTCAGAGGGAGATGAGCCCGCCCGTGAACGTCCTGTTTCCGGTCGGAGAGGCCGGCGGGAGCAGCAGAGACCTGGTCTCGGCAACGAGGAACGGCGCTAAAGCCGTGGTCGAGCTGGCTAGTAGGAGGTGCGGGGATTGCGGCGAGATTACTTGGATGGAGAGGTGCCCGAAGTGTGGTCGTCCAACGAAGCTTATGGGGGTCTGCGAGAGCTGCGGCCTCGAAGTCGAGTACGCGGGGGATGGCGCCTGCCCGAGATGCGGGGGTAGGGTGATTTACTCGAGGAGATACCTGGTGAACTTCGGAGAGGAGCTTTACAAAGCCTTGAAGAGGATTTCGGAGCAAGCGCCTCCCAAGCTTAAGGGCGTCAAGGGCTTGAACAGCCTGGCCAAGGTTCCGGAGCTTCTCGAGAAGGGCGTTCTGAGGGCGAAGTACGGGCTATGCATCTACAAGGACGGAACCATAAGATTCGACGCGACGAACGTCCCGTTAACCCATTTCACGCCTAGGCAGGTGGGGGTCCCGGTTGAGAAGCTCAGAGAGCTCGGATACACCCACGACATACGCGGGAGGAGGCTCGAGTCCCCCGATCAGGTTCTGGAGTTGATGATTCAGGACGTCGTCATACCGAGGAGGGCGGCCGAGCACCTCTTGAAGGTCTCGAAGTTCATAGACGATCTTCTGGTCAAGCTCGCGGGGATGCAGCCCTTCTACAAGCTCTCGTCGATCGACGACCTCCTAGGCCATCTCGTGGCCGCTTTATCGCCCCACACCTACGCCGGCGTCGTAGGGAGGATCATCGGGTTCACGGATTCCCTCACGTGCCTAGCCCACCCGATATTCCACGCCGCGAAGCGCAGGGACTGCGACGGAGACGAGGATAGCATAATGCTCCTCCTCGACCCTCTGATAAACTTCTCCAAGCTCTACCTCCCGGCGAGGGTCGGCGGCAGGATGGATACGCCGCTCCTCATAACCGTGATAATCGATCCACGCGAGGTCGATGAGCAAGCCCATAACTTAGACGTGATCGATAGGATTCCGCTGGAGTTCTACGAGGCCGCGGAAAAGGAGAGGCACATCTCCGAGCTGGCCGGGAGGATACCGACGATAGGATACCTGCTTAAAGCCTGGAGGGAGCTTAAGATAGGATATACGCACCCCCAGAGGAGCCTCACAGCGCACCCGGTCGAATCATCGTATAAGAGGTATGGAAGCATGTTCGAGAAGATTCTAGGCCAGCTGGAGCTAGCCGAGAAGATAGACGCCGTCGACGAGTTCTACGTCGCCGAGAAGCTTATCGAAACACACCTCCTCTCGGACATAATCGGGAACATGAGGGCATTCCTCCTCCAGAAGTTTAGATGTAGGAGATGCGGAGCGAGATATAGGAGGATCCCCCTGACCGGGAGATGCCTGAACTGCGGGGGAGAGGTATCTCAGACGGTTTTCAAGGGGACTGTCGAGAAATACGTGGAGCTCGTGGAGAGGATTCTGCTCGAGAAGATTAGGACGCCGTACCTTAAGGAGAGGGTGATCCTAGCCCTCGAGAACATAAAATCCCTCTTCGAGGCCGAGGAGAGGGAACAGGCATCACTCGAAGAATTCATAGCGTAGGCTAGGTCGCTCGGACTCCGAGCCGAACGCCCCTAAGCCGGATATGCGGCCCCCCGAACCAGACCGGGATACCCTGCATCGGATCACCCTTCCCGCAGTATCCCGCCGAGAACTCTAGATCCTTCCCGACGGCGTCAACCGACGAGAATAGGCTCTTCGTCGTAAGCTCTATGACGGGGTTTCTCACGGGCTCCCTCAGCTCCCCGTTCACGATCCTATACGCCTCGACGCCCACGTATCTCTGATTCCACCTC
>JAPDJZ010000061.1 GCA_029258815.1 archaeon | reverse complement strand
CGTGAGCGAGGCTATCCTGCCGGCGTCCGGCCATCCGCTAAAGCTCGTCAGGACGTATCTTTTCCTGAGCTCGCTCGCCTCCCTTAGCCTGCCCTCGACGTAAGCCGTCAGCTCGATCATCTTCCGCATATTCCCCCCGGATAACTGAATTTGAGCATATCGCCGGGCGGAGATACCCTCAAAGCCCGGACGCCGAGAGATGATTTAACTGCGAATAAGCTTGGTTAGTATGCGATGATGGGATCCGCCGACGGGTTGGGCATCGTAATTCAGCCGATAGGCTACGTCGAGACCCGCTACAGCGACGAGGAGGTTTCGAGATCCTGGCCCGCGGGGGTTGACGGGAGCATAGTCGTTTACCCCGAGTACGGCGAGGGGCTTGAGGGGCTCGACGGCTTCTCCCACGTAATCGCCCTAGCGTGGCTGCACAAGGTATCCGAGGAAGAGCGGAGAACCCTGAGGGTCAGGTTTAGGAGGCTTACTAGGCTCGGGGCTAGGCCCGAGGAGCTTCCGGAGGTCGGCGTATTCACTTCCGACTCTCCTCACAGGCCAAACCCCATAGCGATAACGGTGCTCAGATTGAGGAGCATCGAGCGGAACGTCCTACGTGTATCCGGCCTAGACCTCTATAACGGGACGCCGATCCTAGACTTGAGGGCGTATACCCCGGCCTACTCGCTTAAACGCTTCGAGCTGCCGAGCTGGTATCGAGCCATCCTAGGAAAGTTTAGGCTATTCGAGGGATAGGCGGCTTTCAACCCCTGAGCTCGCTTAGAAGCTCGCGCAGCCCGCTCTCCAAGCTCGTCCTCGGCCGCCACCCAAGAACCTTTCTAGCTCTCGAGATGTCGGCGCAGCTATGCCTTATATCGCCCGGCCTGGGATCCGCGTGAACCGGCTCGAGATCCAGCTCGAACAAGCTTATCATCAACCTCGCGAGATCTATCACCTTAACGGATTTCCCCGAGCCTATGTTGAAGACCTGAGGCTCCGCCGAATCGCAGGTTAAGGCTCTGAGAAACGCCTCGGCGACGTCGGCCACGTAGACGAAGTCCCTCGTCTGCTCCCCATCCCCGAAGATCACCGGGGGCTCGCCGGCGCTCAACCTCTCCATAAACCTCGTTATCACCCCCGCGTACTCCGGGTTTTGGCCAAGCCCGTATACGTTGAAGAGCCTAAGAGCTATGCCGCGCCCATCCCCTCTAAACTCCTCCAGGACGCATCGCTCTCCCTCGAGCTTCGTCTCGCCGTAAGGTGATAGGGGATTTGTTGGATGCTCCTCGTCTATGGGGAGGTAGGCGGGGTTTCCGTAGACGGCCGCGCTGCTGGCGTAGACGATCCTATGGACATCGAAGCTGTTCGCGGCCGAGACGAGGTTCCGGGTTCCGACGGCGTTCACGGCGTGGTACAGATCCGGCTTCTCCAAGCTCTCCGACACGCTTATCAAGGCCGCGAGATGGGCTATCGCCTCAGGCTTAGCCTCGCGTATGGCGCTCCTAACGTCCTCCGGATTACGGATATCCGCCTTGATGAACCTCATCCCCATCCTTTCGAGAGCGCCTATCCTAGCCGGGTCTCCGCGGCTTAGGTTATCCAGACCCCAAACCTCATACCCCCTCGATAGGAGGAGCCTGCAGAGATGATGGCCTATGAAGCCCGCCGCGCCGGTAACGAGCAGCCTCATCTCGAGAATCGATTCCCCACGCCCGGATATAATAAAATAATGCCCGCGCGGAGCGTCAACCGCCTCCCTTCTGCCGACCCCCTCTAATTATGGCGTGTCTCTTGAATATTATCAGGGCTTCCATTCATTTACGGTATTCGTCACGAGAGGCCGACGTAACCCGAGCGTAGATCGGGGGAAGCGCTCACCTTCGCGGAAGACCCAGCCCTATTGCCGCGAACTTCACGCCCTTGAACTTCTCCGGATCATATAGCCTCCTGCAGTCTAGGATCGCCGGATCCCGCATAAGCCTGAGTAGGTCGGCGGCGGTTATTCTCGCGTATTCGGGCCACTCGGTCGCGAGTATGCATAGCTCCGCGTCCTTAAGGCAATCCTCAACGCTCTCCGCATACGCTATCCTATCCCCTAGAATCCTCCGAGCGTTTCTAAGGGCCTTCGGGTCGTGCGCCCTAACCTCAGCGCCTCTCGCGAGGAGCTTCTCGATGAGCTTGATCGCCCTAGACTCCCTAACGTCATCCGTCCCCGGCTTAAAAGCCAAGCCCAGAACCGCGACGAGCTTGCCCTCCAGGCCGCCCGCGAGGCTCTCAGCCAGCTCCACCGCGTAATCTATCTGCTCCTCGTTGACCTCTATAGCCGCCTCAACGAGCTTTAGCTCCACGCCGAGGCTTTTCGCAAAGGATAGAATGCCCCGCGTATCCTTCGGGAAACAGCTTCCACCCCATCCCAGCCCGGCTCTGAGAAAGGCGCCGCCTATCCGGGGATCCATACCTATTCCCCTCATGACCACCGCGACGTCGGCTCCCTCAAGCCTGCCGCAAAGCCTCGAAAACATGTTTGCGAAGCTTATCTTCATGGCGAGGAAGGCGTTGCTAGCGTATTTTATCAGTTCGGCGTTGATCGGGCTCGTTACGAGAATCGGCGGAAGCCTATCCGAGTGGAAGTCTCGGTAAAGCTCTAGAAGAAGTTTTCCAGACCGCTCGTCAACCGCTCCTATAACTATCCTGCTAGGGTTCATGGTCCCCTCGACCGCTTTCCCCTCGCTAAGAAATTCCGGGTTAAAGCAGAGGCCTATGTCCTCTCCGACGCGCTTGCCCGACGAAGATTCCAGACACCCCCTCACCACCTCCTCGGTCGTCCCGGGAGGCACAGTACTTCTAACGACTACTAGATGATAACCCTCCTTATCCCTCAAGGCTTCTCCAATCATCCTGCTAGCGTTCTTAACTTGGGACAGGTCCACCGACCCGTCGGGCCTCGAGGGCGTTCCAACGCAAATGAACGTCACATCGCTTCCCAGAACGGCTTCCCCGAAGTCCCCCGTAATCCTTAGAAGCTTCTCCGAGATAGCCCTCCTCAGCAGCGGCTCTAAACCTTCCTCGTAGATCGGCGGCCTCCCCTCGGAGATCAGCCTCCTCTTCTCCTCATCAATATCGACGCCATAGACCTTGAAGCCTCTATCC
>JAPDJZ010000027.1 GCA_029258815.1 archaeon | reverse complement strand
TAGATGCCCATACTGCGGAATCCTGCTAAGGAATTCTCCGAGGAAGAAGAAGTCGCTAAGGCACGCCAAGGTCGTCGAGGTTCCGGAGGACATCCTGAAGGAGGCCGAGAAGGTCAAGATCGAGGTCAAGACGAAGGCTTAAACCGCGGATTCCGGCTCCTAGCGGATCCCTCCCTAGCCGAAGCTATTTTCCGGCGAGAATACTTAATTCCTAACCCTTCGAATATCTTCGTGGATGAGGTTCTGGCTTCTCGACATAGCCTCCGAGCCCGGCGCTAGGATAGATCTCTGGCTTAAGGATGAGGCCTCCTCCACGTGGCTCTGCAGGCTATCCTATCCTCAAAGCTTCTATATCGTAGGTTTAGGCGATAAGGCCGCAGCGCTCCTAGAGGCCGAGGGGCTGCGGTTCGAGAGATGCGGGAGGAGGATTAGGGGTAAGCCCGTCGACGCTTTTAAAGTCTATGCCAGGCGCGACGACCTCGAGGACTACGCCGCTAAGCTCGCTAAGCGGATAGGCGACGTCGAGATTTACGAGGCGGATCTGAGATCCTCGATAAAATACCTTCTGGAGGGGGATGTTAGGCCATGCTCTTGGATCGAGGTCGATGCTCCCGAGGTCGGGGTCGAGGATTCCATCCGCGTTCTCGGGGAGGGAGAGGTTAGGCAGGCCGAAGACGCTCCGCCCCCTAGGCTCAGAACGGCCGCGATAGACGTCGTCTTCTTCGCGGAGAAGGGCTCGGCTAGACCAGACAGGGACCCGGTTAGGCTGATATCCCTATGCTTTGACGACGGCTCGGAGCTGCAGCTCGAGGGCGAGGAGCCGGAGATCCTGAGATCCCTCGTCTCAGCGATCCGCGATAAGGATCCGGACATCCTCGTGGGATTCGGCGTGAATAGGCTTCAGTGGGGGTATCTGGTTGAGAGGGCTAAGAGGCTTGGGATCAGGCTGGACTTGGGCAGGCTTGGAGCCGAGCCTAGAACCAGCGTCCACGGCCACGTCTCGATTCGAGGCCGTCTAAACATAGATCTAGAGGATATGGCTAGGGATATACCCGAGCTCACGATAGAGAATCTCGAGGAATTCGTAAGCTATCTCGGCATCGACGCGAGGCTCGACACGATCGAGGAATACGAGCTCGCCGAGAGGTGGGCCGAGGATAGAGAGTCCGTTAAGAGGTACTCCATGCAGCGCGCCAAAGCCATTCTCAAGGCGTTCGAAGCCCTCCGGGACTTCATCTTCAGCCTAAGCTCCCTAACCTATATGCCGGCCGACTACGTCCTAACGGCTTCCGCGGGCTTCAGGGTCGAGAACTACCTAATGAGCCTGGCCGTGAAGGTCGGCGAGCTAATCCCGAGGCGGAGCGAGGTCGCTCACGTAAGCTATCCGGGAGGCCTAGTGAAGGAGCCGATTAAGGGGATGCACGAGAACGTGGCCGTTCTAGACTTTAGATCCATGTACCCGAGCCTGATAATCAAGTACAATATCTCGTTCGACACCCTAAGCCCGAGCGGCGAGAACGTGGCGCCGAACGGCTATAGGTTTAGGGCGAGGCCGGAGGGGTTCCTGCCCCGAGCCTTGAAGACCTTGCTCGAGGAGCGGAGGAGGATTCAGGAGAGGCTTAGAAGGCTTCCGCCCGATAGCGTCGAGGCTAGGATTCTGGATGCTAGGCAGAGGGCTGTGAAGATAATCGCGAACGCCATCTACGGCTATACGGGCTGGGCCGGGGCCAGGTGGTATAGCAGGGAGGTCGCAGAGGCGACGACGGCGTGGGGCAGGGAGGTGATAAGCTCGACGATAAAGAGGGCTGAGGAGCTCGGGATGAAGGTCGTCTACTCCGACACCGACTCCCTCTTCCTCAAGAACTACGAGAGCAGGCTTGAAAAGCTTGTCGAATGGATCGAGAAGGATCTAGGTCTCGAAGCGAAGCTCGAGAAGGTCTTCAAGAGGATAGTCTTCACGGAGGCTAAGAAGAGGTATGCCGGCATAACCGAGGAGGGGAGGCTCGAGATAGTCGGGCTCGAGGCGGTGAGAGGGGACTGGAGCATGATAGCTAGGGAGGCTCAGAAAGCGGTTCTCGAAGCCCTTCTAAAGACCGGAGACCCGGGAGAAGCCTTGAGAAAAGCGAAGGAGTACGTTCGAATGCTTAAGCGCGGGGAGGTGGATCGTAAGAAGCTGATAATCTGGAGGCAGATAACCCGGCCCCTAAGCGAATACTCGGCAACCCAACCCCACATAATCGTAGCAAGGGAGCTAATCAAGGAGGGGTGGAGAATTCAGCCGGGAGATAAGGTCGGCTACGTAATAGCGCGCGGATCCGGGCCGCTATACTCGAGGGCGAGACCCTACTTCAAGATCTCTCGAGAGGAGATCGATTGGGGATACTATATCGAGAAGCAGGTTGCTCCGGCATGCGGCAGGGTTCTCGAGGCCGTTGGGATAAAGGCTGAAAAAATATTGGAGACGGATGAATCGACTTTACTCGAGTTCTTCTAGCTCTTCTTAGGCTTTCTATCGAAGTAGATGTTCTTCCCGTAGGCCGAGAGGGGTATTCCGAGGGCTATATCCGAGTTCTCCAGTAAGCCCAGCTCCAGCGCCGCGACCCCCGCCGAGAACATTACCCGGTTATCGACGTTCAGGATCGAGGCGGTCTTGACCGCCGACCCCACGGCGATCCCCAGATCCATTAGCTGGAAGACGCAGCTCGGCCCCGAGTATCCCTTCCCCCTCCCCCTTCTAGCCTTCCTGAACTCCTCGCACCCCGGGAAACCGCATCCGCCGCAGTCCAAGTCCTTGGGTTTTGAGGCTTTAACCCCTATCAGGACGACCGCCTCGGAGCGGCGAACGTTATCCGCGTCCCGGGCGAAGAATTCGAATTCCAGGCTTGTGGCGAGCTCCTCCATCTTCCTAGCGAGCTTCTCGATCTTCTCCCTATCCGATATGAGGGCGACCTCCACGTCGTCCAATCCCCGGGTCTTGGGAGCCGTCCTAGCGCTTACGAGCATGAGCTTCGCCGCTTCTATAACCGCCTCCCCTATCTGCCTGCTCATGGGTTTAGTCTAGGCCAGCGATCTTATATAGGCTGATCTCCTCGGAGGGGCCCTGATCCTTATAGTCATCCGCGACGAATCTAATCATCGTGAGCGAGGAGGGCTATCGCAGGGCGTTGAGGAAGGCG
>JAPDJZ010000110.1 GCA_029258815.1 archaeon | reverse complement strand
CTCTAGGTGCGATAGTTTCCACAACAGGTATTCCCAAGACCTCTTCTAGGGCGCGGACATCTATCTCGATCCCGCTCTTGTTCGCGAGATCCATCATGTTCAAGGCGAGAACGAGAGGTCTTCCGAGTTCAAGGAGCTGCAAAGTGAAGATCAGATGTCTTTCCAGGGCGGTCGCATCGACCACGTTCACGACCACATCAGGCTTCTCCTTTGCAATGTATTCTCTGGAGATCCTCTCCTCGAGCGAGTAATGGGTCAGCGAGTAGATTCCAGGAAGATCTATCACGTCTATCAGGAAGCCCTTGTAGAATAGGGTTCCCTCAGCCTTCTCGACGGTGGTTCCAGGCCAGTTCGCTATATGCTGGTGGAGACCTGTAAGCTGATTGAAGATCACGCTCTTCCCGACGTTGGCCTGACCTGCTAAAGCCATCCTAATATCGGGCTGAATCTTCCTCACCGCGCCGCGGCTAATCCCCACGAGATCCCACCTCCACGAGAATCCTCTCGGCGAGACCTCTCCCTATCATGAAGCGGGAGCCGCCGACCTCGACCTCTATAGGCCCTCCGAAGGGAGCCTTCCTGACGACCCTTATCCTAACCCCGGCTAGGATCCCGAGATCAGCCAGCCTTTTAACCGCGCCCCAGCCAGCCCTCCTCCTCCAACCCCATCTAAACCTCCCCCAGCCGAATCTCCTCCCAAACCTATTCCAGAACCCCGGTTTGGGCTGAGAACCCCTTAGAGCCGGAGCTATATCGACGACTATACCCTCCTGACCCTCCTCGAGCATCGTTAAGGGGATCCGCATAAGCTTTCACGCAAGCTTTTCGGCAAGATTCTTATCTTGGAGCCGTATTTATATTTGCGGCGTAAATCGATGACTTTACGGGGTTATTTTCGCGCAATCGCAAACAAAGCGGAAACCAGCCTAAGGGAGGGTCTGCTGTGAGGTTTGAAGAGGTTTTAGCCGGGATTAGGGCGATCTTAGCTAGGGAGCTTATCGAGGGCTATGGCTTCAGCAGGAAGAGGGCAGCGACGGCTCTTAACCTAAGTCAGCCGACCATAACGCTCTACCTAAGCGGTAGAAGGGCCTCCGCCTCCTCGAGAAAGCTCTTGGAGAACCTCATCGCTAGACAGTATATCAACGGGCTGATCGAGAAGATCCTACTAAAAGGATCTTTAAGCAGGTCGGAGCTATACGACGCGGCTCTCAGCCTTTGGAGAATACTCGAATCCGAGAGGGCTGAAAGCAGATGGGTGGAGCTCGCCCCCGAGCGGGAGGAAAGCAGGCTCTCGGAGCTTATCAGATCTCTCCGCGAAAGGGTTCAGGCTGAGCAGGAGTCCGCCGAGGAGTTTATGCGGGCTGCCATGAGCTTGAGGGACGATCTGGTTAGGATGATCTTCAGGATGATAGCGAGCGACTGCCTCAGGCACGCCGACATCCTCATGGCGTTAATCTCGGCCATGGAGAGGCGCGAAACCATAAACGCGGAGCAGCTTAAAAGGCTAAACATCTCAAAACTGCTCGAGAAAGAAGAGAAAGCCCATGTCAAGAGCTTGGAAGAGGTTAAGAGCCTTCTCCCAAGCGGATTGGCATCAATTCTAGTGGAGCTTATTCAAGACGATGAACGAAAACATTCGAAGATCCTAAAGAAGCTGGCCGATCTCATGGAGGGAGCTAAGGGCTTACGATGATGGGTCTCCGCTCGACGAGAGCTTGAACGAGCTTCCTCCTACCGCTATCCAAAGCCCTCCAAAGAGTCCCGCGGGAAACCCGCATAAGCCTAGCAGCCTCCTCCTGAGTCATGCCCTCGAGATAAACGAGCCTAAGAGCTTCGAACTCGTCAGGTCTAAGATGGATTGGAGGTCCTCGTAGGGGCGCTCCGGAGTCATCGATCGGCGCAAAGATCAAACCCCTGAGGCCGGCTCTAATCCATCGCTCCTTCGGAGGTCTACCTCTCCCCCGAAGCCTCCAACACCATCTACTCATAAGCTTCTCTCCTGAGATGATTTTTCTATGGAGAGTAATTAAATAATGATGCTCCCTGCCGGGTTTTCGTGTTATCGCACATATTTATATCGAACTCCGGCTAAGAAATACTCCGAGCCGGGATGCGCTATCTAATCCCCTTGGAAAACGATCTAGGATCCCATTCTAGGATTTCAAGTCATTTCGGAAGATCGCCTTACTACGCGGTAGTCTTCCATGATCCATCAAGCGGGAAGATAAGAGCTGAGATAAAATCCGCCTCGGGCGAGGCGCGCGGTGGAGCATGTTCCGCGGGAGATATGGTTAGAAAGTTCGGGGTCGATGCGGTGATCGTGAAAGGGATAGGCGTTAGAGCGATTCGAGTCCTCCAGGAACTCGGAGTAAAAATCTACAAAACGGGCTCGGAGACCCTAGATCAGGTGATGAGGGAGATTGAGGGGGGCGATCTCATACCCTTCAGCAGCGACGAGGCTTGCAAGGGAATGCGCCCGCATGGATGATTTATTGGGAGTGGCCGATTATGGGGAAGGATGCCATGGAGGCGATTAAGGAGATAAAGGCGGCGATCGAGGCTAGGATGAGGAACATTAAGCATAAGGTATTGATTCTAAGCGGTAAGGGCGGCGTTGGGAAGAGCGTCGTAACGGCGAACCTGGCCTTGGCCTTGGCCAAGGAGAGGGGCGAGGGAAGGATAGGGATACTCGACGGAGATCTAACGGGCCCGAGCATCCCGAAGATCCTGAGGGCTAGGGGGCAGCAGCTAAGCGCGGGGCCTCCCGGGATCTTCCCGGCGAGGGGGCCTCTCGGGGTGAAGATAGTCTCCATGGATTACCTTCTCCCCGACGACGAGACGCCGGTTATCTGGAGAGGGCCCATGAAGGCTAAGGCGATAATGGAGTTCCTCTCCCAAGTAGTCTGGGGGGAGCTCGACTACCTTCTCGTAGACCTCCCGCCCGGAACCGGGGACGAAGCCCTTACGATGGCTCAGTCGATTCCCCGGATAGACGGCGTGATAATAGTTACCATTCCGTCGGAGCTTTCCAAGCTTATAGTCGGTAAGGCCGTAAGCTTCTGCAGGAGGCTCGGGCTTCGGATCCTAGGGGTTATCGAAAACATGAGCTGGCTTACGTGCCCCTCCTGCGGGGCGAGGGTGGAGGTTTTCGCCGGCAGGGGCGGAGAGAAGATCGCCGAGGAGATGGGCTTGAAGCTTCTCGGAAGGATCCCGCTAGACCCGAGTATTTCGAGGGCCTCGGATCTCGGGGAGCCGTATGTCGTCGTGAATCCCGATAGCCCCGGGGCGCGCGAGTTTCTCAGGATCGCCGAGGAGG
>JAPDJZ010000109.1 GCA_029258815.1 archaeon | reverse complement strand
TGAACCGTATGTAGAGGAAGGTTATCGAGTAGACCATGGAGAAGAACGCTCCGAGAAGCAGCCCGTAGATGTTTATCAAGTAGGTTTCCGCCCCCATCAGCCTATACATCACCCCTATGAAGACGAGGGCTACGAGGTATGAGATCGCCAGGGCGGCGTACCTCCTGAAGAAGTAGAGCGGCGAGATGGCGAGCCAGAAGAAGGAGAATGGGACGAAGTAGATTATCAGGTATATAGTCCACAGCCAGGGTATGGCGCTCCGCTGAAGCCTAGCCAGATCGCGACGACGGAGGCCGCCGTTACCGCGAGGCCCAGCATGTAGTAGTCTATGAGAAGCCTCTGGGAGTTTAGGTAGTCCTCTTGATAGTAGTGGAATTGAAGCCTTCTCAGGAAGATTGGTGGGAGTATCGAGGTTATCGTCATGCTTAGGATCATGGCCAAGTCTATAGCCGTGGCTCTAAGAGGGTCTTCGTAAACCGGTAGTAGGGATATTCCGAAGAACATGTAGGAGATTGTTATGAAGAGCCAAGGAGAGCTGAAGAGAATGCCCGAGAGGAAGAGCTTGATCGCTTCTAGAAGCCTTTGAAGCCTCGCCGGCTTCTCCTCGCCCCAAAGCTCTCCGAGAGACCTGTAGTAGTCCGCTATCCTCAAAACCTCACTAGCAAGCTCGAACATGCTCTCGTATCCGAGATCCTTAACCGCTTCTTGGGTTACTCCTATCGCTTCTAGGATCGCCGCTACCTCCGTGGGGTCCTGAACCTTATCATCGACCTCCAAGACCATTCTGGCCAGCGAGTCGAGGTCTTCGTAGATTGACATGATTTTAGCCCGCCCTACAATAGCTTTCCGAGGCTATCTCCAGATACAGCCTCCTATACTCCTCGAGGAACCTCCTGTAGGTGAACAGCTTGAGAACCCTCTCCCTCCCCCGCTCGCCCAGCCTTCGCCTAAGCTCCCCGTCCTCGAGAATCCGCAGTATGGCGTCCGCCAGCTCTTTCGAGGACGTGGGCGGAACGACTATTCCAGCATCCCCCAAAACCTCCTTAACCCCGCCGACGTCCGTGTCCACGACGGGCTTCCCGCACGCCATGGCCTCTATAACCGAGTAGGGGAATCCCTCCGAGAGGCTCGGTTGTAGGCTTGCTCGGGCTTATCGGTCGCCCCCATGAACTCGACCCTGTCCAAGACGTTCAGCTCGTAGGCTTTCCTAAGGCATAGGTGGAAGTATTTCTCGTCCACTATCGGGCCGTATATCTCGCAGATAGTCTTCGGAGACTTCTCCTTGACGAATTTCATGGCGCTTATCACGTTTAGGATGTCTTTGAGCTTCCCTATCCTGCTCACGATCACTATCGGCGGATTCTCCCCGACCTCGACCTCCATGGGCCTAAACCTCTCGACGTCGACCCTGTTATAGATTACCTCGATCTTGCTCCTAGGTATCCCGAACCTAAACTCCCATCTAACGTTGAGCTCACAGACGGGGAGTATCCGATCCGCGTAATAGTAGTTCAGGAGGATTACGGCCTTGTAGAAGTTTAGCCAGAAGACCTTCTCCGGGAGGTTCAGCTCTCGATGGCTTACGTCTAGGAGCCTCTCTCGATAGTATATTCCGTGCTCGGTTATCACGTATGGCGTCTCGTCCTCTATCTTCTTGTCGACGCCTATCAGCCCGCATATCCCGGCCGCCGAGGAGTGGATTAGGTTCACGTCCGGATACCTGTAGGCCAGCGTTTTGAGCGGGTTCCGCATAATGCTTCTGATCTTCAGGACGTATGCTATCCTCATGTTCGAGTATAGCTCGTCGGCTTCAAGCTCCTCGAGAAAAGCTTTCCAGACGTGGTCGCTTCTAAAAGTCTTCTTGAAGCTATGGTTTACGAGGAAGCGGCGCATCTCGGCTAAAGCCTCTCCTGCCGCCTCTGGGTTTCTTCCGCCGCGCTTAACCTCCCCTATGAACTCCCTGAAAACCGGGGCGAACTTCTTCTTGACCTCCCCGTCCGAGGTCGCTCTCGAGAGCTTCATCAGCCACCTGACCGTGAAGTCTGGCAGATGCTCCCCGACGTATTCCGTCCCCCAGAGCGGTATGCTCCGAAGGATTGGACGTTAGGGGGCTTAGGGTAGAGGGACTTGAGGGGTGGCTTAGTGGTGAGCGTTAGGACCAGATACTCGAAATCCCCTAGACCTGAGATTAGTGAGTGGTTCCAGGTGCTAACCCCGCCCTTATAGTAGGGATACGTCCCCTCGTTAAGCATCAGCACCCTCATCTTCGTCCCGCTCTCTCCCCTTCCTCGGTATATATGGCTTGAAGAGGGGCAGGTACTTCTCGGCCTTCTCCCCAACCTTCTCCAGCAGCGACTCCGCCTTCCTGAGCAGCCGGCTCGCCGACTCCCTATCTCCGGCCCATTCATAGCATCTCGCGGCCATTCGATAGGCCCACGCGGAGGAGTTCGGGGAGATCGAGATTACCGAGTCTCCATAGCTTTCGTAGCGCTCCCCCGCTTGCCTGAAGTATCTTCTAGCCTCCTCATGCCTCCCGAGCTTCGTAGCGCATTTAGCGGCGGAGAGCATGCTCAGCGCCGAGAGGCCGGGCGACCCGCCTGCCTTCTCCGCCGCCTCCTCTAGGTATAGGCTTAGGGCTTCCTCGAGCTTTCCCTCCTTCTCGAGCTGGCTCGCTCTAAACCACTTGCTCTCCCCGCTGATCTTATCGACCCAAGACTTATCCATCGCGGTACCCTCGAGCCAGATGATATTTAAGTGAATTTCTCAAACGTTTTAAACCCCCCTAAGACCCGGCTATCTAGCGTGAGGAAGATTAAGACGGACATTCACGGCTTGGACGAGCTGGTCGGCGGAGGGTTTCCAGCCGGCAGAATCTATCTCATCTGCGGCGAGGCCGGAGCAGGTAAAACAACCTTCAGTTCATCCGCTACGGAGCGTTTAACGGGGAGCCGGGGGTATACCTGACGATCGATGAGAAGCCGAGCACGTTATCGAGGACGCCGCGAGCCTTGGATGGGATTTCGAGAAGCTCATCGAGGAGAACTTGGTAATCATAGCCGAGCTAACTCATCACTCCGCCGGAGGCGGGATCTCGCCCGCCCTCTTCGAGATACTCTTCAGGCTTAAGGTCGACGAGGTCTATAGGTCGATGAGGGAGCGCATGGAACGGCTCCTCGAAGATAGGCACATGGTTTAAAAGATGGGAGATGGCCTCCCTTTAGCGGAGAAAGTATGAGCGAAGCCGAGGCGGTTGCTCGGATGCCGGATCTCGCGGAGAAGTTCAAGCTCTTCGGCAGATGGAAGCTGGACGAGGTCGAGGTGAG
>JAPDJZ010000058.1 GCA_029258815.1 archaeon | reverse complement strand
ATATCAGGAACCACGCGTTCTCGAGACCCGACCTCGCGTGATATAGGTAGGTCTCGTCGATGAAGCTAGGGTTGAGGACCCACAGCGCCAGGTTCACGGCCCCGAAAATCCCCAAGGAGAGAATCGCGTAGAGCAGCCTCTCCCTCCAGCTCTCGAGGCGCAAGGCTAGGAAGGGCAGGAGGATCAGGTTCACCAGCTTGATTAAGCCCGCTATAGAGAAGAGTATCGCGGAGAGTTTGATCCTCCTCTTCATGAAGAAGTGGAGGGAGGCGATGAGCGCGGAGGCGAAGATCGCGTCGAAGTTGTAGATCGAGTAGAGTATGACAGAGGGGCTTAGGGCTAAGAAGATCAGAGCGTATCCCAGGCTCACCCTCCGATCCTCGCAGATTCTAATCGTCGTCTCCACGAGGAGAAGATAGGAGGCCGCGATTATTATCGAGAAGACCGTGTAGTATGAGGAGACATCCCGCCCCGCGATCGAGGAGGCGTAGGCTAGGAAGCCGGCGAGCGGAGGATACTCGAAGGCTAGATCGAGGTACGGCAGCCGAGCCTTATTGAATCCCCGATACCAGAACGAGACTATGTCCGAGTATATGGCATTCGAGAACCGCGGATAATGTATTAGATAGGAGAAGAGCATGGAGCAGAGGGCGGCTGAGTATATTATCCTCCTATCGACCTGCATCAAGACCTCCCGTCCAGCCTCTTGCTCACGTAGAAGCCGTCAGGCCTGTAACCCCGCTTATAGTAGTATTTTCTCACGCCGACGCCGCTTATGACGACGACCTTCCTAGCATCGAGCTCCTCCGAGGCTATCCGCTCCGCCTCCCGCAAAAGCCTCGAGCCAAGCTTCCTATGCTGAAGCTCCAGCTCGGATCGACCTCCCCTCCCAACCGGAACCATCTTACCGTAAACGTGTAGCTCCCTCACCAGAGCCGCTCCCTCAAGCTCCTTCCTCAGGACCTTCGAGGGAAGCCTAAGCCTGATGAAGCCGAACAAGACATCCTTGACGGGGTCCTCGTAGGATATGAAGTATTCCATTCCCCCGGATGCTTCATACCTTCTCACGAGGAGCTTAGCGTCCTCGATGCTAGCCTTGACGCCCTCCTTGAGCATTCTATGACCGGCCTCCCTACACCTAATGCACCTGCATCTAAGCCCCTTCTCCCTAAGCTTATTCTCGACGACCTCCCTCAGGTTCGCGATCCGATTACCCGCGGCCGCGAGCCTTAACGGTATCTCCCTCTGAATCCTCTGAATCCTAGCATACGGCGGTGTAAGCTCGAGCCATTTAGCGAGGAGCTCCACGAGCTCTTCATCGCTGTAGGGCTCATGGAGGCCGTTCCTCCAGAGATCGTATAGCTTGGTTCCGGGGAGGACTAGGGTCGGGTAGATCTTAACCATGTCGGGCCTAAACCTCGGATCATCCCAGATCGTCCTGTACGCTTCGAGGTCTTTCTCCGGATCGGATCCGGGCAGGTTCGGCATTAGATGGTATCCGACCTTGAAGGCTAGATCCTTCAGGATCTGGGTAGCTTCGACCACATCCTCCACGGTGTGGCCTCGGTTAATCAGCCGATAGATCCTGTCGTCGGGTAGCTGGACCCCGAGCTCGACCCGCGTAACGCCGAGCGCTAGAAGGTTCTCCGCCTGAGGCCGCTTAGCCCAATCCGGCCTAGTCTCCACCGTTATCCCCGAGATCCTATGCCTCGGATCCTCCTCGGCCTTCCTAAGAGCCTCTTCGAGGGATCCGGAATCTGAGCCGTTCAAGGCGTCGAGGCATCGCTTAACGAACCATCTCTGGAAGCCTCGGGGGAGGGCTGTGAAGGTTCCGGCGATGAAGATGAGCTCGACCTTATCCACCTCGTGGCCCATTCGCTCAAGCTTCCCGATCTGAGCCAAGACTTGGAGATGTGGATCGTAGTCTACTAGCTGAGCCTGCCTTACGACCTCCTCCACGCCCGTATGGCTTTTCGGGGCCTCGGATCCACCCGGGCAGTAGATGCATCCGCCGTGGGGGCAGGAGCGCATGGGGGTGATCACGGTTACCACCGCGACCCCCGAGATCGTCTTGACGGGCTTCCTAAGGAGAAGCCTTCTAAGCTCCTCCCTAAGCTCCTCGGGCGAGGCTTCCAGAATCTCGACATTCGAGGGAACCTTCCCGAGGCCGTATCTTCCGGCGACGAGCCTCTTAACCTCCTCGACGCCCCGGCCCCCGCGCTCTAGAATTAGCTCAGCGGCCTCCCTGCACGCCTCTCTAAACCTCGCCTCGGCCTCTAGGAACATCGCCTCTCCGGCTGTGAAGACTATGATGCAGCTCGCTTTAAGCCTCATCCCTAAATAAGCGCGCGGTCTTCGGCGGATGGGATGCCCGAGATCTGGTTCAGGTACGGGGTTACGGAGGTCTCCTTGGGAATCCCAGACGAGCTGAATTACCGGGTTCTCGGCCTTGAGAAGCCCAAGCTCGACGAGGGGTTCTGGAGGAGGCTGGCGGAGTTCGCGGAGGGTATGAGGAGCGGGTCGGGCTCCTCGCCGATAGCGATACTCTACGATCACGCGGGAGACGAGGTCATGCTAACGGTTCTAAGGCATCTGATAGAAGCTCTGGATGAGGAGGGGGTCGGCGAGGTCAGGCTCCTGGCATCCTGCTGGAGGCTTGATCGGGCGACGGGGGTGGAGCACCTTCAGAAAAGCCTGAAAGCGCGCGGGATATCCTTGAAGCCTATCCTCCCCGGGGAATCCGGCCTCGCGGACTTCAAGGGGCTTCGAATAGCTCCGGATCTCCTCGAGGCCAGCTCGATCGTGATCGTCTCCGATACCCGGCCTCATGGGGTTCTGGGAACTACCTCGATTAGGGAGACTCTGGGATTCGGGGGCTTCGTCGAGACCAGCAGCCTCGAGGATCCGAGGGAGTTCGCGGAGGAGGTCTGGAAGCAGCTGGCTCAGGAGACGGCGATATACGGCGTCGCGAGCCTCGGGGAGAGGATGCTTCTCGGAGAGGGCGAGGAGGTTCTGAGGGAGATTCGCGAGGCTGATCTAAGCAGGCCCGTGGAGGACTTCGACGTGGTTTTAGCCGGGTGCGGTGGAAGCCCTATAGACTCGACTTTTCAGAGCATGGCGCACGTGATAAGCTTGTTAAGGGACTCGGTTGTGGATGAGGGGTTGATCGGCGTAATTGGGGAGTGTGGAGGGGGATTGGGGTCGCGGAGCTTCATCGAGGCGCTCCTATCCGGAGGTGGGGGAGTCCTAGAAAAGCTAACGGTTAGAGCGTTGAGGGAGGTTCTCGCCGATAGGAGGGTCGCCCTCACCTCGGCCTTGCCGAAGAGCATTCTGGGGAGGCTCTTTGGCGTCAGGGGATTCGATAC
>JAPDJZ010000051.1 GCA_029258815.1 archaeon | reverse complement strand
ATTATCCGAGCGGCGTCAGGGGGGATCTGATCATAGCGCATGACCCGAACGCCGCGGAATCCGCCGACGGGAGAATCGTTTTAGCCGGACACACTCACGGCGGGGTCGTGATAGGCGGAGTAACGATATTCTCGAACTCGATCTACACGAGGGGGCTCTACAGGCTTGAAGGCGATAAAATCCTATACGTCTCTAGGGGCCTGGGGCAGATGTATCCCCTAAGACCCACATCGCCCCTCGAACTAGTGATCCTGGAATGAGGTTCAGCGAACGATGGGGGCGCTCGGCCAAGCTCGCTCGATCGCTCGAGTTGTTTTGAGGCTTGGATGGTTTATCCAACCTTTATATATCTCCCGAAGTCCATTAACAATCGATGCGCATGAGGCGGAAAACTCCTCTGGTGAAGCAGGTAGCCCCCATTCTAATCCTATGGCTGACCCTTAGCCTGCTGGCCTCACTTGGTCCGGTGTCTGCGCAGGAGAAGGGGGTAACCGTTGTAGACGATTTCGGGAGAGAGGTTCTGATACCGCATGAGCCCAAGAGAATCGTCTCGACGGCTCCGAGCATAACCGAGACCCTCTTCGCCCTAGGCTTGGGGGATAGGGTCGTTGGCGTAACCAGATACTGCAACTATCCGCCGGAGGTCTTGGAGAAGATCGGTAAGGGTGAGATAACGGTCATAGGGGGATACACCGACCCGAGCCTAGAGAAGATTCTAGAATTGGAGCCGGATCTCGTGATAGGCCACAACCTCCTGAAACCTGAGTTCGTTGAGAAGATCGAGGACGCCGGAATACCGATCGTAGTCGTCAAGACCTCCGAGACCATCCAAGGAGTATATGACGACATCGAGCTCATCGGGAAGGCGTGCTGGGCCGACGACGCCGCCTCGAAGCTCGTCGAGAAGCTCAAGAGCGAGATAGCATTCTAGGAGGAGCGGGTTGAAGGGGTTGAGAAGGTCGATGTGGCTGAGATAGCTTGGGTGAACCCGCTCTACGTCGCTGGAAACGGGACATATATCCACGACATAATCGAGCACGCCGGGGGCAGGAATGTCTTCGCGGATAAGAATTGGTGGGCGTCCGTGATCGATGAGGAACTCGTCGCGAAGGATCCGGAATACATAATCGTCCCATATAGGCATGGGCAGGAGCTCATCTACGATGGGATAATGAAGATGAAGGAGGAGGGGTTGATACACGGGGAGATAATTCCGATAGATCCGGACATAATCAGCAGGCCCGGGCCTAGGGTGGCTTTACTCTTCGAGATGGTGGTCAAGGCCCTACATCCGGAGGTTTGGAGCGAGGTCTGCGAGGTCGAGAACCTGATAGCTCCGAGGAGGGCGATCGTCGGAGACCTCATAACGATCTACGCCCTGGTGAGGAATCCGGGAATGGTGGCGGGGGAGAAGCTCGTGGAGCTGAGCGTCGACGGGAAAACCCTCTCAAAGATCGTCAAACTCGACCCGGGCGAGGAGAGACTACTAGACTTCACGTTCACCGTCGAGAGGAAGGGGACGTATGAGGTGAGGCTTGGACCCTTATCGAGGTCTATCGATGTCTCTCCGACGAGCGAGGAGGTCATGAGCGAGGTGAGGAAGTCCATCGAGGAATCCATGAGAAGCTACGTTGATGAAGCGATCTCGCCCATCTCGTCCAAGCTGGACTCGGTGGCCTCCGACGTAAGCTCCCTCAAACAGGATCTCGATAAGCTGGAATCCAGCACGTCATCCGAGATCACGAAGCTCTCGGGGGAGATTTCAAAGCTCGGTGAACAGGTGAGCTCGCTTAACAGCCTAGCCGCGGCATCGATAGCCATCTCCATCATAGCGCTGATAATTTCCCTGGCCTCGCTGGCATACGCACATCATAAGGTAAAGAAGGTCTGACGGTAATCGGGAGATGAGCGGGGAGTCTCAAGAGATCCTCGAGGCCAAGCTCAGAGAGATAGGGCTACTCAAAGGTAGATTGCTTAGATGGAGGGCTATCCTAACCTACCTAACCATAGGTCTATGCCTGACCGTCATAGCGGCGACGGCGATAGGACCCGTCTACATCCCGCCGGCCGAGATAATCTCGATAATCTCGCATAAGCTCGGATTAAGGGTCGGCGGGTTCAGCGAGCCTCACATGAAGATAATCCTCCAGCTAAGGCTTCCGAGAATACTCCTCGGAATACTCGTCGGCATGGCCCTATCCGTGGCCGGGGCTATCATGCAGGGATTGTTCAGGAATCCGCTGGCCGGCCCGTATGTCCTCGGGGTCTCCTCCGGGGCGTCGCTCGGGGCAGCCCTTTCAATAACCTTTCTACCCGCGCTGGTCGGGGTGTATACGACCCCCCTAGCAGCATTCATAGGCGGGTTGGCGGCGATAATCTTGGTCTATAATATCGTCAAGATCTGCGGGAGGTTAACGGTCGAGTCCCTCCTGCTCGCCGGAATAGCCGTGAGCTACCTATTCTCCGCGATCCTCTCGATAATCATCTGGACCCTCAGCAGAGACGCCCATAAGATACTCCTATGGACGATGGGCGGGTTGTGGGGAGCTGATTGGCTTAAGGTCGAGGTGATCGCCCCGATAATCACCCTGCTGATACTCGTAGCATTCATCTTCTCGAAGGATCTGAACGCGCTCCTGCTCGGGGAGGAGACGGCCCAATCGATAGGCGTGAACGTTAGGCTCGTCGAGAAGCTCCTGCCGATCCTCGCGTCCCTGATTACGAGCGCAGCGGTCTCCTTCGCCGGGGCGATAGGGTTCATAGGATTGATGATGCCGCATATAATGAGGATGATCGTCGGATCGGATCACAGGATACTTATACCGTCATCGGCCCTGGCAGGTGGAATATTCTTGGTCTGGGCAGACGCCGCCGCTAGATGCTTATTAGAACTCCCCGTCGGGGTGATAACCGCGTTAACCGGGACCCCGTTCTTCATCTACCTGCTGAGGAGGAGGCGGCCATGAGACTGAGGGTCGATCGCGTCCAATTCTACTACGAGGCTAGGAAGGTTTTGGACGGGATAAGCCTCGAGGCGGGTGAGGGGGAGTTCATAGGATTGATCGGGCCGAACGGATCCGGGAAGACGACGCTCCTAAAGATCATAGATGGGATCCTGAAGCCTAGGGTTGGATCTGTTTACCTAAACTGTAAGCGTATCTCTGAGCTAGATCCAAAGGAGCTCGCGAGGGAGCTCGCGATGGTCCCCCAGACAGCCGACCTAAGCTTCGATCTAAAGGTCTTCGATGTCGTCATGATGGGGAGGTATCCACATCTTGGGAGGCTCTCACTTGAGAGGGAGGTGGATGAGGAGAAGGTTAGGTTTTGGATGAAGCTCACGAACACCCTACACCTCGCCGATCGATCGATTAGGGAGGTCAGCGGGGG
>JAPDJZ010000099.1 GCA_029258815.1 archaeon | reverse complement strand
CGAGAAGGCTGAGGGAACCCTCTTCTACAAGGGGTTTCTAATAGACGTCGTCGATCTCCCCGGAATCTACTCGCTAACCCATTTCTCGCTCGAGGAGAAGATTTCCCGAGAGTATATCGCTAGGGAGAGGCCCGATGTCGTCGTAAACGTCGTGGACGCGACGACCCTGGAAAGGCACCTGATCTTCACTCTCCAGCTCCTCGAGCTCGAGAGACCCCTAATCCTAGTCCTGAACATGATGGATCTAGCCGAGAAATACGGGCTCGAGATAAACGCGAAGGCGCTTGAGGAGATCCTAGGGGTTCCCGTAGTCGAGACGGTGGCGACCCGCGGGAAGGGCATATCCAAGATACTTGATAGGGCGATCGAGATAAGTCGGGGGGGATACAGGCCCAAGACCCTCAGGTATGGGAAGGAGGTCGAGGAGAGGATTACGCGGCTTCAATCGGCTTTAGCGGGGATAGACGTTCCCTATCCGAGGAGGTGGGTCGCGATAAAGCTCCTCGAGAAGGATGAGGAGATCAGGAGAATCGTCGGCGAAAGGGATCCGAAGGTTCTCGAGCTTTCCGACAAGCTCATCCGGGAGCTCGAGGAGATTCACGGCCACGACTCGTCGATCGTGATCGCTTATGAGAGAGCCGGGCTCGCGAGCCAGATAGCTCGAGGCGTGGTTAAGATCGGGGCGCCGAGGAGGAGGAGCCTAGGGGAGAGGTTTGACGAGCTGGCGACCCACCCGGTTTTAGGATACCTCCTCGCGCTCATAATCTTAATCGAAATCTTCTTCCTCATCTTCGGCTTCGGAGGATATGTTGCGGAGTTCTTCGAGGAGGATCTCTCCGATTTCGTCCGAGAAGTTTGGATCAGCTCCCTAGGCGAGTCGGCTCTGTCCGAGGTCGGATGGTCCGCCGTTGAGGGGCTGCTGTTCCTGCTGGGTCTCGCGATACCCTACATCCTCCCGCTCTACTTCGTAACGTTCCTCCTCGAGAACTGGGGCTACCTCGCGAGGATATCCTTCCTAATGGACTCGTTGATGCATAAGGCCGGGGTTCACGGGAAGGCCATAATCCCCCTAATCCTCGGGTTCGGGTGCAACGTCCCCGCGTGCCTCGCGTCCAGGGTGATGGATACTTGGAGGGAAAGGCTTCTCACGATGCTGATGGCCACCCTGATACCCTGCTCCGCGGTAACAGTCGTCGTAATGGGCCTCGTTGGAAGATACCTCGGGCTAATCTGGGTTGCGGCGCTCTACGCCTTCACCCTCCTCATGGTCATCGCGATCGGGGCCGCGGCCTCGAGGATCCTTCCCGGAGAAGCTGTCGAGCTAATAATGGAGATGCCGAGCTACAAAAACCCGAACCTAAGGGTGATCCTGACCATGACCTGGTTTAGGCTGCGGGAGTACTTCGTCGTAGCCGGCCCGCTCATAATAGTTACGGGGGTCGTGATAAAGGCCCTAGAAATCCTAGACCTACTTCCGATTATTTCGTCGGCGCTGGCCCCCCTGACGGCTCGATGGCTCGGCCTCCCCTCGGAAGTCGGGGTGATCCTCCTATTCGGGATCCTGAGGAAGGAGCTTATCCTAGCCGTCCTCGCATCCCTGATGGGAACCCTAGACTTCTCCGAGGTCTTAACCGCGAATCAGATGATAACCCTCTCGCTCGTTACGATATTCTACATACCCTGCATCGCGACTATCTCGACGCTCGTGAAGGAGAGCGGGCTGAAGAACGCGGCCGCGATAACGGCGTTCGAGATCGGGCTCGCGATCCTTATAGGCGGCGTGGCTTCGAGGCTTCTACTCCTCCTAGGAATAGCCTAAATCTCTAGGTTTCTAATGTCTATGTAGGCTAGGCTGGACCTGCCGCCCGGCCCCGGGGTGACGTAGATCTTGTCCGGGAACTGGAGGGCGAAGCTGTTGAAGGAGTCGTGGATTTCGTTGAGCTCGGCGATCAGGCCCCTCTCGATGAGCGCGAGGACGGTCATGCACTCCATCCTCCTCAAATCCACCTCCTCCCCGAAGTATCTAGCCATGCTTCCGTAGACCTCGATCAGAGCCTTGAAGACGTCGTGCCTGCTCGCGCGCCTATACAGCCTCGACAGCGGCTTGAGGAAGTCGTTGAATAGGTATTGCTCGATTTTAGCCGGGGTTAAGCTCGCTAGCTTTAGAACCCTCTGAGGGTCGTAGATCATCTGCTGGTTTAGCTCATACTTCCCCCGGCCGGAGCGCTTGAGTATCCCGACGTCCACGAGCCACTCGAATCTCGGCGGGGCTATGTGCCGATACTTCGCGTATTGGCTGCTTTTGATCCACTCGAGCTTATCCCCTATCGTGAGCCTCCGCTCCCTGAGCTTCTCGGCCTCCTCGACCTCCTCATACCTGCTTCTCGGCAAGATCTTCTTCAGGGATTGCGGATATGCCTCCTCCATGGCGTAGATCATGGCCTCCTGCCTCCTAAACTTCCCTCTTTTAATAGCCCAGCTGGCTATGAGCTGGATAAAGGGGTAGTCTCTGGCGAAGAGGGCCCAGAGGAAGAAGAGCTTCTCCGCGTCGTTGAGCATGAGCAGGTCTATCAGCTTCAGAGGCTCCACGCCCTCGACCAATCTCCTGAACCGAGCCGACGAACTCATGCAGAGATATAGCTTCCCGAAGTTTCCGAGGGTCTGGCTCCTCCTATCGATCAGGTCGAGCTCGGCGGCTAGGGTTACGTAATTCCTAGCGTTTACCGGTCTCGTTATCAACCCTATCGGCTTCTCGATTAGAAAGTCCTCGTCCTCGGCGTTCTTCACTATCTCGAAGAGCAGGGTTCCGAGGAAGTCGAATGCCTTCGGCTCGCCGTCCTCGAGGAGGCACGGGATTATCCTAAGGTATCCGAGCCTGCATATATCCCCGTGGGTCTCCATTATCACGGCTCATCCACCTCCGAGCTCTCCCTCATCACGGTTAGGGGCTTCGCTCTACTCCAGTCTATCGGAAACTCCCCGCGCCTATACTCCCCCTTGTGAAGCTCTAGGATCACCTCCTTGCTAACGCCCTCCTCCTCCCTCAGATACCAGAGATACTTGTTCGACTTCGGTATGGAGTCGGAGATTATCCCGGCAACCCTGAATCCTATCCGCTCCGCGATCGGCGCGACCGCCCTAGCCATGTCCACGATCCTTCCCCTAAGCTTAACCCTGCCCAAGACTATGATGGCTGCCCTATCCCATTTCAGAACCCTGAAGATCTCCCTCAGAACCTCCTCCATAAACTCCCTGAACTTACAGAGAGACTCGCTGTGAAAGAGCCTCCTCGCGACGACCTCGTAGCTGTATCCCAGAAACCAGAGCCTAAGCCAGTTATCCCAAGCATAAGTCTGCATGTTGAAGTATGGCGGGGAGGTTAAGACCAGGTCGACGGACTCATCCTCGATCGGAAGCTTTCTAGCGTCCTCCATGAACGCCTGCCCCTTAACGGCCGGTATCCCGTCCTTAAACACCCTCTCAGCCTTAATCCTGAGGCATC